>CAZCJY010000095.1:2113-6514 GCA_964498975.1 uncultured Methylocystis sp. | reverse complement strand
AGCCCGCTCTATGCGCTGCGCGAGTCGCTCGCGCATCAGGTGCAGGCCGACGCGCTGACCGAAGAATCGGTCGTCGGCGCGATTTCGCTTCTCATCTTCGCGCTGATTTTCACGGTGACAATCAAATATGTGCTCTTCCTCATGCGCGCCGACAACCGCGGCGAGGGCGGCATCCTGTCGCTGATGGCGCTCGCCCAGTCCGCGCTGGGCGGCGGTTCGGCGCCGGTCTTTCTTCTCGGCGTCGCCGGCGCGGCGCTGTTTTCCGGCGACGCCATCATCACGCCGGCGATCTCCGTCATGTCGGCGATCGAGGGCCTGGAGCTCGTGACGCATCGCTTCAGCGACTTTGTGTTGCCGATCACCGTCGCGATACTGGTGACGCTTTTCTGGGTGCAAAGTCACGGAACCGCGCGGGTTGCGGCCTTTTTCGGGCCGATCATGATCGTCTTTTTTCTCGTCATCAGCGTTCTCGGAATTGTGCATATTCCTGATGCGCCGCAGATTCTCAAAGCGTTCGATCCGCGCGCGGGAATAGGCTTCCTCATTCAAAACGGATGGCTTGGCTTCGCCGTGCTTGGTTCGGTATTTCTAGGCGTCACCGGCGCCGAGGCGCTTTACGCCGATATGGGTCACTTCGGACGTTTGCCCATTCGGGTCGCCTGGCTCGGCTTTGTGCTGCC
Organism: uncultured Methylocystis sp.; assembly: GCA_964498975.1. Taxonomy (GTDB): domain Bacteria; phylum Pseudomonadota; class Alphaproteobacteria; order Rhizobiales; family Beijerinckiaceae; genus Methylocystis. The sequence continues at coordinate 5,834 of CAZCJY010000095.1, read as the reverse complement.
TGCGCTGTTGCTGAACTATCTTGGCCAGGGCGCTTTGATACTGTCGCGACCCGAAACGATCGGCAATCCCTTCTTCCTGCTCGCTCCGGATTGGGGCCTGCTTCCGCTTGTCATCCTCTCGACCCTCGCCACGGTGATCGCCAGCCAGGCAGTCATCACCGGGGCCTTCTCCATCGTTCGGCAGGCGATTCAACTTGGCCTTCTGCCGCGTCTCGAAGTCACGCACACATCGGCCTCGCTGGAGGGCCAGATTTACATCGGCCGCATCAACCGGCTGCTGCTCATCGGCGTGCTGCTGCTTGTCATCGCCTTCAAGAGCTCCTCCGCGCTCGCCTCGGCTTATGGCATCGCCGTGACCGGCACGATGGTGGTGACGACCGCGCTCGCCTTTGTCGTCGTATGGCGAAAATGGGCATGGCCGCTATGGGCGGCTGTGCTCTTCATCTCCGCGTTCCTCGTCGTCGATCTCGCCTTCCTTGCGGCCAATCTGATGAAGGTCGTCGACGGCGGCTGGGTGCCGCTGGCGCTCGGCGGCTGCGCCATGATCGTGATGTGGACCTGGACGCGCGGCACGCGGCTCCTCGCCGAAAAGACGCATCGCGACTCGCTTCCGATCATGGAGCTGATCTCGATGCTGCAGAAGTCGAAGCCGACGCGCGTGCCGGGCACCGCCGTATTTCTAACGAGCGATCCCAATGTCGCGCCGGCGGCGCTCCTGCATAATCTCAAGCACAACAAAGTGCTGCACGAGCGCGTGCTGGTAATTTGCGTCAAGACCGAGGACCGGCCGCGCGTTGCGCCGGAAAAGCGTTTCGAGATCGAGAGGCTTTCGGACGATTTCTACCGCGCGACGCTGCATTACGGCTTCATGGAAAGTCCGCGCGTCCCGGCGGCGCTCGCCGCTATGCGCAAGGCGGGGCTCAAATACGACATCATGACCACGAGCTTCTTCCTGGGAAGGCGCTCGATCAAGGAAAGCCCCTCGTCGGAAATGCCGGCGTGGCAGGACAAGCTCTATGTGGCGCTGACGCGCCAGGCGGCGAACGCCACGGACTTCTTCTCCATTCCCTCCGACCGCGTGGTGGAGCTTGGCGCGCAGGTGACGATCTAGCTTGGCGAAATTCTGTCTCGCGAACTGGCGTAGAGGAGACGTCGAAGGAGACGATCTTGGCGGCGGATATAAGCCTTGACGACCGCCGCCTTCTGTTAAGGTCGAACGCGCTTGGCCTCCCGTCGGCGGCCGCCTTCTAGGCCTCCGCTACGCCATTTCGAAAAGGGTGGACGGAAGGCGGCCTAGAGACTAAGCCATCGTTCGAAAATACAGGCGGATGAACGCCGAGCCGGAAAGACCGCTTCGCTTATGCCCACCCGCATCGACGACCGTTTCAACGCCCTTAAGGCCGAAGGGCGCGCCGCTCTTGTCACCTTCGTGATGGCGGGCGACCCGGACCTTACGACCTCGCTCGACATTCTAAAGGGCCTGCCCGCCGCCGGCGCGGACGTCATCGAAGTCGGCATGCCCTTCACCGATCCCATGGCCGACGGGCCGGCGATCCAGGCGGCGGGCTTGCGCGCGCTTCGCGCCGGAACGACGCTGAAGAAGACTCTGAAGCTTGTCGCGGATTTCCGCGCCGGCGACGACGCCACGCCCATTGTGCTGATGGGCTATTACAACCCGATCTATGTATACGGCGTCGAGGCGTTCCTGCGCGACGCCGAGGCCGCCGGCGTCGATGGACTGATCGTCGTGGATCTGCCGCCGGAAGAAGACGCCGAACTCTGCATTCCCGCCCGCGACGCCGGCCTCAATTTCATCCGCCTCGCGACCCCGACGACTGACGACAAACGGCTCCCCAAGGTGCTCGAAAACACCAGCGGCTTCGTTTACTATGTGTCGCTCACCGGCATCACCGGCGCGGCGCTCGCCGACTATGCTGGCGTGAGCGAGGCGGTCGCCCGCATCAAGCGGCATACGGGCCTGCCGATCGCCGTCGGCTTCGGCGTCAAGAACGCGCAGAACGCCGCAGAGATCGCCCGTAACGCCGACGGCGTCGTGGTCGGCACGGCGCTCGTCGAAGCGCTGAAGAATTCCCTCGACGCGCAGGGACGCGCGGGGCCGGCAAGCGTAAGCGCGGTGACGGCGCTCGTTGGCGCCATCGCCGATGGCGTGCGCGGCGCGCGCGAGGGCGTAAGAAGCGGCGGCGTCATGAGTTGGTTCGCGAGGCTCTGGTCATGAACTGGTATTCGAACGTCGTCCCGCCCAAGATCAAAGCGCTCATCAAGCGCGAAGCGCCCGAAAATCTTTGGGTGAAATGCCCCGAGAGCGGCCAGCTCGTGTTTCATAAGGACATCGAGGCCAATCTCTATGTCGTGCCCGGCTCCGGCTATCATATGCGCTGTCCGGTCGAGACCCGGCTTGCGAATCTTTTCGACTACGGCGAATGCGAATTGCTCCCCACGCCCGAGGCGCCGACCGATCCCTTAAAGTTTCGCGACATCAAGCGCTATGTCGACAAGCTGAAGGAATATCGCGTCAAGACCGGCATGGCGGACGCGGTGACGCTGGCTTTCGGCAAGCTCGAGGACTCGCCGGTCACGGTCGCCATTCAGGACTTTGAATTTCTCGGCGGCTCGCTCGGGATGGCGGCGGGAGAAGCGATCATCGCCGGCTGCGAACATGCGCTCGCCAAGCGCACGCCTTTCGTGATCTTCACGGCGTCCGGCGGTGCGCGGATGCAAGAGGGCATGTTCTCGCTGATGCAGATGCCGCGCACGACCATCGCCGTGCAGCGCCTTCGCGAGGCGCGCCTGCCCTATATCGTCGTGCTCACCAATCCGACGACGGGCGGCGTCACCGCCTCCTACGCCATGCTCGGCGATGTGCAGATCGCCGAACCCGGTGCGATCATCGGCTTCGCCGGGGCGCGCGTCATCGAGCAGACGATCCGCGAGAAGCTGCCCGAGGGCTTCCAACGCGCGGAATATTTGCGCGATCACGGCATGGTCGATCTGGTCGTGCCGCGCCAGGAGATGCGCGAGACGCTGGCGCGCCTTTGCGGGCTGCTGACCAAGTCGCCGCCCCGCCGCGCCGCCGCCTGACGGGAAAGGCGCAGCCGCAATGGATCAGCCCGACGCGATCCTGTCGCGACTGCTTACGCTTCACCCAAAAAGGATCGACCTGTCGCTCGGGCGCACCGAGCGGCTGCTCGAAGCGCTCGGCCGTCCTGATCTGAAGCTCCCGCCGATCATCCATGTCGCCGGCACCAACGGAAAAGGCTCCACGCTCGCCTTTCTGCGCGCCATGCTGGAAGCGGCCGGCGAACGCGTGCATGTCTATACTTCGCCGCATCTCCTGCGCTTCAACGAACGCATCCGCCTGGGGGCGGAGGGCGGCGGCAAGCTCGTCGACGACGAGCGTCTGAAGGCGGCGCTGGCGCGCTGCGAAGCGGCGAACGGCGGTCAGCCGATCACCTTCTTCGAGATCACGACGGCGGCGGCGTTCTTGCTCTTTTCGGAGACGCCCGCCGACTGGCTGCTGCTCGAAACGGGACTTGGCGGGCGCTACGACGCGACCAATGTGATCGCAATTCCGCGCGCGACGATCGTCACGTCGATCTCGCTTGATCATCTCGAATTCCTCGGCGATACGGTCGAGAAGATCGCCTATGAAAAGGCTGGCATTTTCAAGAAGGGCGCGCCGGCGATCATCGGCTTCCAGTCC
>CAZCJY010000095.1:0-2103 GCA_964498975.1 uncultured Methylocystis sp. | reverse complement strand
CTGGTGGCGTCTCGCCGGACGCCACCAGCATGAGAACGCCGCCGGCGCCATAGCGGCGTTGCGCGCCGTCGTCCCCGATATCCCGACTGCCGCGATAGAGGCAGGCCTCACCCGCGCCGATTGGCCCGCCCGCCTGCAGCGCCTGATGCGCGGCCGGATCGTCGATCTCGCGCCGCCGGGCGCTGAAGTATGGCTCGATGGCGGCCATAATGAGGACGGCGGACGGGTGCTCGCCGAGGCGATGGCGGAATTCCACGATAAGGCGCCGCGCCCGCTGGCTTTGATCTGCGGCGCCCAGACGACCAAGGACGTGCGCGCGCTGCTTAAGCATTTTGTCGGCCTGGCGCGCGAGGTCATCGCCGTGCCGGTCGAGGGCGAGCACAAGAGCTGGCCGCCGGAAGAAGTCGCGGCGCTGGCGAGGGCGGAGGGCATCCCCGCCGCCGCCGCCGCTAGCGCCGAAGAGGCCCTGAAGCTGATCGCGACGCGGCGCTTCGACGCTCCACCGCGCGTGCTCATCGCGGGTTCGCTCTATCTCGCCGCCTCGGCGCTCGCGGCCAACGGCTCGCTGGTGGAGTAGAGGCGCGCGTTTACCTTGACGCGGACGGCCCGCGCCCCCTCCCCGCGACGCGGCCTGCCGACTGGACTATAAGCCATAAAGCCCTGAGACTTTTGGCCCGGATTGGAGCTTACGTTCATGACCCTGATGTTGGCGAGCGTTCTGTCGCGCGAGGAGGCGGAGATTGCCCTCGCGCGCGGCGCCGACATCATCGACTGCAAGGCGCCCTCGCGCGGCGCGCTAGGCGCGCTACCGCTGGCGCGCGTCGCCGAGATCGTCGCCTTTGTCGACGGACGCCGTCCGGTCAGCGCCGTCGTGGAGTTGCCGCACGATGTCTCGCACGCCTTTCGCGCCTTCGAGGATGTCGTCGCGGCGGGCGTCGACTATGTGAAATTCGCCCTCCCGGCGACTCCTGACGCCGGCGAGATCATCGACGCGCTGGCGCCGCTTGCGACTCGCGCGCGCCTCGTCGCAGTGCTTTTCGCCGATCTCGGACCCGATTTCGATCAGTTGCCCGCGCTTGCGGCGGCGGGTTTCCACGGCGCGATGCTCGACACGGCGCATAAGGGCAAGGGCCGGTTGATCGATTTCATGGACGTCGGCGCGCTCTCGGATTTCGTCGCGCGCTGCCGCGGGCTCGGCCTCGCGTCGGGGCTCGCCGGCGCGCTGGAGTCTCCCGACGTGCCGCGGCTCCTCGTCGCCGGCGCCGACGTGCTCGGCTTTCGCGGGGCGCTTTGCGCGTACGGCGACCGCCGCGGCGCGCTCGACGCCCGGGCGACGACGCTGATCCGCGACCTGATCCCAATTCAGCGCGGCGCGCAATCCGCGCTTCACGCCGACTGGTCGTTCATCGGCCGCGGCTATGTCGAGCCGCCCGGCGCGAACGATACCGACTGTGTGTTCTTGAAAGACTATGTGGCGCCTGTCGAAATCGGCGCCTATGCGCATGAGCATGGGCATACGCAGCGCGTGCGCTTCAACGTCGAAGCCGAAGTCACGCGCGCCAATGGCGCCGACGACATGCGCTCGATCTTCTCCTATGACGTCATCATGGACGCGATCAAAATGATCCTCGCCGGCGGCCATATCGAGCTTGTCGAGACGATGGCCGAGCGACTCGCCGAAAGCGTGCTGCTGCATGAGCGCGTGCGCACCGTCACCGTGCAGGTCGAAAAGCTCGATGTCGCGCCGGGCGCGGTCGGCGTGAAGATCCGCCGCGAACGCGCGCATGAAGACGTGCGCCGCCACCCCGCGACCCAGCGCGCCGATGCCGTCAAATAGCGCCCACCCCCCGTGCGCGCCGCTTGTCGTCAAGCTCGGCGGCAGTCTGCACGCTTCACAGGCGCTCCCAGAATGGATCGCGGCGCTGCGGCTTTATCCGCATGCGCTGACGCTTGTGCCCGGCGGCGGGCCTTTCGCCGACGCGGTGCGCGCCGCGCAGCCGGCGATGCGCTTTTCCGACGAAGCGGCGCACGCCATGGCCGTGCTCGCCATGGAGCAATATGCGCTGGCGCTGGCGAGTCTTTACGAAGGGCTGGAGCTTGCCG
>CAZCJY010000094.1:8175-9534 GCA_964498975.1 uncultured Methylocystis sp. | reverse complement strand
CCAAATCGCGTGCCGCCGGTCGCGCTCGCCGTGCGCGGCGAGAACGGCCTTGACCGCTATGCATGGACGACGCCCGCGCCCAAATCGAAGCTGGAGCCGGGCGAGAAAATCGCCTTCCGCGCCCGTCTCGCCTCGCCGCCCGAGGACGGCGCCGACGTGCTGGTGCGTTTTGCGAAGCTGGAGGAGACGAAGGCTGCGCCAAAAGCTCCGACCTTGGCCAGATTGCCCGTCAAGAAATGAATGGCCGGAGGGCGCCGTCCTCAGCGTGAGGGCGAACATTCCCAACCCATCTAAAATGCCCTAAGCAGGCGACATGCCGCCTCACCCTTCCGCGCCGCTCCTTTTCCTTAACGCCCGTCTGATCGAACCCGTTTCGGGCGCCGAGACGCGGGGCGGGCTGCTCGTCGTGGATGGCGTCATCGCCGATCTCGGCCAGGTATCGACCGCCCCCGACGACTCGCGCGTCATCGACTGCGGCGGCGATGTCCTCGCCCCCGGCCTTGTCGACATGCAAGCTTTTGTCGGCGAACCCGGCGCCGAACATCGCGAGACCATCGCCAGCGCCACCTTGGCTGCGGCGGCCGGCGGAGTCACGACGCTGGTTTCCACCGCCGCGACGCTGCCCGCCGTCGACGATCCGGCCGTCGTCGATTTCGTGCTGCGCCGCGCGCGCGACACGGGCCGGGTGCGCGTGCTGCCAATGGCGGCGCTGACAAAGAATCGCGAGGGCAAGGAGATCGCCGAACTCGGACTGTTGCAGCAGGCCGGCGCGGCGGCGTTTTGCGATGGCGCGCGCTCGGTGACCAACGCGCTGGTGATGCGCCGCGCCATGACCTACGCCCGCGATTTCGACGCGCTGGTCGTGCATTTCGCGCAAGACCCCGACCTTGGCGCCGGCGTGATGAACGAAGGGGACTTCGCGCATCGGCTCGGCCTTTCCGGCGCGCCGCGCGAGGCCGAAGCGATCATGCTCGATCGCGACCTGCGCCTCGTCGCGCTGACGGGCGCGCGCTATCACGCGGCGATCGTCACCACGACGCTGTCGCTGGACGCCTTGCGCGCGGCGAAGGACGCGGGCCTGCCCGTCACCTGCGGCACCTCGATCAATCATCTGACGCTCAACGAAAACGACATCGGCGACTATCGCAGCTTCCTCAAACTGCGTCCGCCGCTGCGCCACGAAGACGAACGCAAGGCGCTGGTCGAGGCGCTCAGCGAAGGCCTGATCGACGTGATCGTCTCCGACCACGATCCGCAGGACGTGGAGACGAAGCGCCTGCCTTTCGCGGAAGCCGAATATGGCGCGATCGGCGTCGAGACCATGCTCGCGGCGGGACTGCGGCTCGTTCATTCGGGCGA
>CAZCJY010000094.1:3177-8165 GCA_964498975.1 uncultured Methylocystis sp. | reverse complement strand
ATGTGACGCTGCCGCGGCTCCTCGCCGCGATGTCGTCGCGCCCGGCGGAAATCCTCGGGCTGGAGCAGGGGCGCCTGCAAAAGGGCGCGCCCGCCGATCTCATCCGTTTCGACCCCGACCAACCTTTCGTCGTCGATCCGGCGAAGCTCCATTCGCGCTGCAAGAACACGCCCTTCGACGGCGCGCTGCTGCAGGGCGTGGTGAAGATGACGGTCGTCGCCGGCGCGCTGGTTTACGAAGCCGCAGAATAATGCGTCGCCGCGCTCAATCGCTCGCATCCATGGTCAATAAATATTGGTGACGCGCTTTCCAGGCGCTGATCGTGAGCCACGCGGCGACGCCAAAGCCAATGAAATTAGCGAATAGGAGGTTAAAGTTCACCAAGAGGATGAAGATGTCGAGCGCACGGACGATCTTCTGCGGATCGGTAATGGCGATGCCCGGCGGCTGCGACACGGTTTTTCCGATCAACAGGGCGACGCTCAGTCCGACGCCCACGAATGAGACGAGCGCGCCCATGATGCTGAACAGTCCGCCAAGGCCCACGAACCAAAACGCCGCGCGTCTTTCATGGCCCAGGTAGGCGGTGGGCTGGCTCCTGATCCGTCTGCCGGTCCTCATATATTTGAACGCGAATAAAGTGGTAAAGATCAGAAGCGCCAGGCCGGCGGTCGCCCAATAGATGGCGTCGCTGAAGCTTGTCCGGCCCGGACTGACCGTGTGGCCGACAAAACCGAAGGCGAGCAGCAGGGCGGACACTACTCCGAGAAATAGCTGCACCCAAAAAGCGGCGCCGCCGAAAACGCGAAAACTATGGGCAAGTCCGTCCGCGATCATCGCGGCGATGGTCGTCGGCGCCAGCGGTTCGAGCGCGCGCATGTCGCTGGGCGCGGCAGGGCTTGAACGGTCATAGATCTTGAAGAGGAGATAGGCGAGGATGGCGCCCGTCAGGAAATAAGCGGCATACAGGTGGGCCGTCAGCAATGGCTCTGCGAGGGAAGGGTCGCCCGCGTCCCAGAGCGGCAAGGGGTATTGCCAGAAAAAAATCTGTTCGCCGCGAACGGCCAGAGCCAGCGCCCCAGCGACGCCCGTCCCCACAAAGGCGAGAATAAGCAGCTGTCTGAGCCAGAAGCCGACGGCCTGTCGGGCCGTAGGAGCGCCGCTTCCGCGAAGGAAGGCGTAACGCGCGACGCCAACCAGAAAATAAGCAAGAAGCGCAATAGCGGCCGAGAGGCCAAGCGAGACGTGCAGATCGGCGATGTCGGCGCGCTCGAACCCGGCAAGGGGCGCGTGGTCGACCGCCCATCCGAGGGCAAGCGTAGCGACGCAAAGGCCGACGAATAGCCAGAAAATCACGGATGACGCGATACTGCGTCCGGAAACAGCGCCCATCAGACAATCCCCATTCGTCAAAACATCGCATTTGTTCGATCGCCGGCCGTCGCTTCATCGCCGTTCGATCACGCCGACAGTAGTGATCCCTCGTGACCATAGATAGATCGCGCCCGTCCTGACGTTGGCGCGGCGGGGCGGTCGGATTTGCGGCAACGGGGCTTGAAGAAAACGCCGGACAGCCTTAAACCCCCGCCGCAGCGCGGGGACGGCCCCGCCAAGCCGGAATGGGATCATGGCCAAGGAAAAGTTTTCACGCACGAAGCCGCACTGCAACATTGGGACGATTGGACACGTCGACCATGGCAAGACGTCTTTGACGGCGGCGATCACCAAGGTGCTGGCGGAGACGGGCGGGGCGACCTTCACGGCCTATGACCAGATCGACAAGGCGCCGGAAGAGAAGGCGCGCGGCATCACCATTTCGACGGCGCATGTGGAGTATGAGACGAAGAACCGCCATTACGCGCATGTCGACTGCCCCGGCCACGCCGACTATGTGAAGAACATGATCACCGGCGCGGCGCAGATGGACGGGGCGATCCTGGTGGTTTCCGCCGCCGACGGCCCGATGCCGCAGACGCGCGAACATATTCTGCTCGCCCGCCAGGTCGGCGTGCCGGCGCTGGTGGTGTTTTTGAACAAGGTCGACATGGTCGACGATCCGGAGCTTCTGGAGCTCGTCGAGTTAGAGGTGCGCGAGCTTTTGTCAAAGTATGAGTTCCCCGGCGACGACATTCCGATCGTCAAGGGTTCGGCGCTGTGCGCGCTGGAGGGCAAGAACCCCGAGATCGGCCATGACGCGGTCCTGAAGCTGATGGCGGAAGTCGATCGCTACATTCCGCAGCCGGAGCGCCCGAAGGACCAGCCCTTCCTGATGCCGGTCGAGGACGTGTTCTCGATTTCGGGCCGCGGCACGGTGGTGACGGGCCGCATTGAGCGCGGCGTGGTGAAGGTCGGCGAGGAAGTCGAGATCGTCGGCATCCGTCCGACGACGAAGACGACGGTGACGGGCGTCGAAATGTTCCGCAAGCTCCTGGACCAGGGCGAGGCGGGCGACAATGTCGGCTGCCTGCTGCGCGGCACGAAGCGCGAGGACGTCGAGCGCGGCCAGGTGCTGTGCAAGCCGGGCTCGGTGAAGCCGCACACCAAGTTCAAGGCCGAGGCTTACATTCTCACCAAGGAGGAGGGCGGCCGCCACACGCCGTTCTTCACCAACTACCGCCCGCAGTTCTATTTCCGCACGACGGATGTGACCGGGATCGTCACGCTTCCCGATGGGGTGGAGATGGTGATGCCGGGCGACAATGTGACGATGGACGTGGTGCTGATCGTGCCGATCGCGATGGAGGAGAAGCTGCGCTTCGCCATCCGCGAAGGCGGCAGGACGGTCGGAGCTGGAGTCGTCGCATCGATCATTGAATGATCAATGCGACGACGGAATGCGATCAACCGCATTCCAATGCGGCGCCGGCGTCGTCGCCAGCATCATCGAGTAGAGGAGATCGACCCCCTCCCTGTCCCTCCCCCGCTTCGCTTCGCTCGCGGGAGAGGGAACCCTAATGATCGGCGTTCGCGCCAGATCAAAGGGCGAAATCCGATCCCTCTCCCATCCGAAGTCGGCTGTTGCCGACTTCGGAGTCGATGCGCAAACCGGGAACACCCGGTTTGCGAAAGCGGGGGAGCGTTAGGGAGGGGGTTATTTGCAGCTTTCGCTCCTCGCGATGACGGCGCCTCAGCAGCCGCCCACCGTTACGCCGGGCGCCATGCGCAGCGCGTCGCAAAGATTGCGCGACTGAAAATCGTCCATCATCTTGCGAGTGATGACTGTGGCGGAGCCCGGAACCTACATGATCGGGACTCTCGTTCCCGCCGGACCCGTCACATAATCGGAAAAATATCCGTCGTCGTCCGGCGGCGGAACGGGCGCAACGCGCTGAGCGCGGGCGTGGGAGCCGCGCACGCGCACGTCGGCGGTCGCCGTCGCGACAAAGCCGAATGAGACGGCCGTAAGCAGCAGCGAACCGATGAGAGCCTTGCGCATGGCTTTATCCTCCTGGCGGAGCATATAGGCGCCCGCGCCGCCTCAGGCGAGGAGGCCCGGCGCCTCGATTGTCACTTCGACGATTTCCGGCGGACGCATGAAGCGCACCGGGACGATCGACTCGCCGAGACCCGCCGAAATCACCATGTGGCGGTCGTTCTCGACGATATGGCCGTAAATATGCGTGGTCTTCCAGCGCAGTTCGGCGAAGACCGGGCCGGCGAAGGGAATGTTGACCTGGCCGCCATGCGTATGTCCGCAAAGCGTCAGCGCCACGCGCTCCGGCACGCGCGGAAAGATGAACGGTTCATGCGCCATCAGGATCACGGGCGCATCGTCGGTGACGCGCGCCAGCGTCCCCTCCAGATCGTCGAGGCCGCGCCACCCTTGGCCGCGTCCCAGCGACATCGCCATCTGGTCGCCGAGGCCGAGCAGCCAGAACGGCTGGCCGTCCTTGACCAGGCGAAGCGCGTCATTCTCGTAAACGCGCGCGCCGAGTTGCTTCAGGGCGCGGCGGACGCCTTCGGCGTCGTCGGGCCGGTCCTTCGGCAGCGGCCCGTGCCACCAATCGTGATTGCCGAGCACCGCATGGAGGCCCAGCGGCGCCTTCAGTTCGGCAAGCGTCTCGCCCCATTGCTGGGGCACGACCGGCCCGGTCGCCAAATGCGTGCCGCCGGCGAAGTCGCCGAGCAGAACCGTGACGTCCGGCTCAAGGGCGTTGGTGACGCCCACGATCTCGCGAATGCGGGAGACGGGCATCCAGGGTTCGCAGGCGTGCAGATCGGTGACGATCGCGACACGCAGCTTCAGGTCGGCGGGCCAATTCTTCGGCGTGACGCGGTAACGCGTGACGTCCAGCACGAAATTCGGCTCGATGACGACGGAATAGGCGCCAAGACCCGCGCCGAAGCCGGCGCCCAGAAGCATGCCCGATTGCCAGCGCAGAAAGGCGCGACGGCTGATCATATCTCATCCTTCGCTGGCGCGACCGCGCCCGAAGCGGCGGCCTGCGTCCAGCCAAGGAGGCTTATATCAGGCGGCGAGGTCGTCGCCCAGCAGCATGGCGGGGAGGCGTCGTTCGTCGAACCGCTCGACCGGCGCGGCCGACTGCCGCGAAAGCTGCTCCACCTCCAGGGCGGCGGCGACGGCCGAAATGCCGATCTCGCGATAGAGACGCGCGAGGAGGTCGTGCGGGTGGCCGCCCGACTGAGGCTGGTTGAACTCGACGGAGAATTTGTCCGACATGGCGACGCTCGACGACAAGAGAGAAGAAGCAAAGACGTTTCCCTAAGATTGTCTCGATCGAGTTAACGAGCCGCTAAGGAGTCGGGACGCGCCGCCTCTTGGCTCAAGTTTTTTTCCTCGCGCTCGGAAACCATTGCATTCCCCGCAAAATTGCGAAAAATGCCGAACGGTCCGCGCGCTCCGGCGGCCGGTCACGCGAGTTTTCGATCCGATGCGCCGACATTCTCCGCAAGAGCCCTGGTCTCAGGTCGCGCTCTGGAGCCGCCGCTTGGCGATCTTCGCCGCGACTGTGGCGATTTTGTCGATC
>CAZCJY010000094.1:0-3167 GCA_964498975.1 uncultured Methylocystis sp. | reverse complement strand
GTCGATCCTTCTGGGGCGACTTCATGTCATCGAGCCGGCGTCGGCGCTGGCCGCGCTCGGCGCGGCCATGGCCCTGGCGCTGATCGCGCTGCTGCTGTTTTGCGCGGCCTGTTACGTGATCTGGCGCTCCGGACGGCGCGGCGTCGGGGCGGCGGTCACGGCATTTTTTTTAGCAGCGCTCACGCTGGGCTATCCGTCCTATCTCGCCTTCGAGGCGCTGCGCCTGCCGGTCCTTTCCGATATTTCGACCGACATCGCCAACCCGCCGTATTTTTCCTTTTCGAGCGCCGCCTATGTGGCGCGCAATGGTTTTCAGCCGCCGGGCGTATCGCCTCGCGCTCGGGAGGCCCAGCGGCCTGCCTATCCGGCGGTCGAGCCCATCGTCGTCGATCTCGACGCGGACGAAGCCTTCGCGCTCGTGTTGAAAACCGCTCATGCCCGCGGCTGGCAGACCGTCGACAAGCGTCCGCCGGGCGGACGCACGGGGGAAGCCCACCTCGATTTCATCGACAAGACCCTCGTCATGGGTTTCGACGACGACATCACCGTTCGCTTGAAGCCTCTGCCCGGCCAAACGCGCATCGACCTGCGCTCCGCCTCGCGTTACGGCCGCCACGACTTTGGCGCGAACGCCAAACGAATCACGGCTTTCGCCGAAGAATTGCAGGCGCAGCTCGACAGCCGCTAGCACCGCCCCAAAACCTTCTTTAGAGCCAGGCGCTCGTTTTTGACGGCGTCTTCGGCTAGAGTGCGCGGCGAAGCTTTGCGACGGGAGCGGGAGAAAATGGTCGAGGAAAGCGGCGTCGTCATCACGGGCGCGCCTTCCGTCCCTCCCTTCACCCGCGAGCAGGAGTTCGCCGCTTTCCGCGACATGCTGCTTATCCGGCGCTTCGAAGAAAAGGCCGGCCAGCTCTATGGCATGGGCGTCATCGCCGGCTTCTGCCACCTTTATATCGGCCAGGAGGCCGTCGTCGTCGGCGTGAAGATGGCGGCGCGCGAGGGCGACCAGTTCACCACCAGCTATCGGGACCACGGCCACATGCTGGCGAGCGGCATGGACCCCAAGGGCGTCATGGCGGAACTCGCCGGGAAGCGCGGCGGCTACTCCAAGGGCAAGGGCGGCTCGATGCATATGTTCTCGCGCAAGGCGAATTTCTTCGGCGGGCACGGCATCGTCGGCGCGCCGGCGCCGATCGGCGCCGGGATCGGCTTCGCCAACGCCTATCGCGGCGACGGCAAAGTGTCGCTGACCTTTTTCGGCGAGGGCGCCGCCAATCAGGGCCAGGTCTATGAAGCCTTCAACATGGCCGCGCTCTGGAAGCTGCCGGTCGTCTTCATTGTCGAGAACAATCGCTACGCCATGGGCACCGAAATAAGCCGCGCCTCTGCGCAGATCGACTTCTCCAAGCGCGGCGCCGCCTTTGCTATCCCCGGCCAGCAGATCGACGGCATGGACGTGCGCGTCGTGAAAGCGACGGCGGACGAGGCGATCGACTGGTGCCGCAAGGGCAACGGCCCCTATCTCATAGAGGCGCAGACCTATCGCTATCGCGGCCACTCAATGTCCGACCCCGCGAAATACCGCTCAAGGGAAGAAGTTCAGAAGATGCGCGAGGAGCATGATCCGATCGAGCAGGTGCGCCTCCGGCTCATCGCCGATGGCGTCGGCGAGGACGAATTGAAGAAGATTGACGCCAATGCGCGCAAGATCGTCGCAGAGGCGGCGGATTTCGCGATGAGCGACAAAGAGCCTGCTCCGAGCGAATTGTGGACAGACGTGCTGGCGTGAGAGACTGAACCAATGACCGTCAACGTCCTCATGCCCGCGCTCTCGCCTACCATGGAGCAGGGCAAGCTCGCCAAATGGCTCAAAAGCGAAGGCGACGCGGTGAAAGCCGGCGACGTCATCGCCGAAATCGAAACCGATAAGGCGACGATGGAGGTCGAGGCCGTCGACGAAGGCGTGCTGGCGCGCATTCTCGTCCCTGGCGGCACGGAGAATGTCGCGGTCAACACGCCGATCGCGCTGATCGCCGAAGAGGGCGAGTCCGTCGCCGACACGGCCGAACATGCGCCGCTCCCGGGTCCCGGCGAAGAGGACAAGGCGCAGAAGGCCGAAGAAGCCGAGGCCGCCACGCCACCGACTTCGACCGTCAGCGTCGCGCCGCCGCCCCAAATCAGCGGCGAACCCGAGGTTCCCGCCGGCACGACGATGATCGCCATGACCATGCGCGAAGCCTTGCGCGACGCCATGGCCGAGGAGATGCGGCGCGACCCCAATGTCTTCGTGATCGGCGAGGAGGTCGCGGAATATCAGGGCGCCTATAAGGTCACGCAGGGCCTGTTGCAGGAGTTCGGCGCCAGGCGCGTCGTCGACACCCCGATCACCGAATATGGCTTCGCGGGCATCGGCGTCGGCGCGGCTTTCGCCGGACTGCGGCCGATTGTCGAATTCATGACCTTCAATTTCTCGATGCAGGCCATCGACCACATCGTCAATTCGGCGGCCAAGACGCTTTATATGTCCGGCGGGCAGATTCACTGCCCGATTGTCTTCCGGGGGCCGAATGGCGCCGCGGCGCGCGTCGCCGCCCAGCACAGCCAGGATTATTCCGCCTGGTATTCGCAAATTCCGGGGCTGATCGTGATCGCGCCCTCCAACGCCAGCGACGCCAAGGGCCTGCTGAAAGCGGCGATCCGCAACGACAATCCCGTCGTCTTTCTCGAAAACGAACTTCTCTATGGCAAGACTTCCGACGTGCCTGCGCTCGAGGATTTCGTCCTGCCGATCGGCAAGGCCCGCATCGCGAGGCCGGGCAAGGACGTGACGCTCGTCTCCTTCTCGATCGGCATGACCTATGCGCTGCGCGCCGCCGACGAACTCGCCAGGGAAGGAATCGAAGCCGAGGTGATCGATCTGCGCACGCTGCGGCCCATGGACATGGCGACGGTCATCGAATCGGTGAAGAAGACCGGCCGCTGCGTCGCGATCGAGGAAGGCTGGCCGCAATGTGGCGTCTCGGCCGAAATCGCGATGCGCGTGCAGCTAGAGGCCTTCGACTATCTCGACGCGCCGGTGCTGCGCGTCACCGGCAAGGACGCGCCCATGCCTTACGCCGCCAATCTCGAAAAGCTCGCGCTGCCCTCCGTCGCCGAAGTCGTCGCGG
>CAZCJY010000093.1:9407-9628 GCA_964498975.1 uncultured Methylocystis sp. | reverse complement strand
ATCTCGCGCCGCCTTTGCGAATGATGAGGCGAGTCCTCCCGCGGCTGTCGACCTGCTTGGCGCTCGCCGCTCTTCCTGCGGCGGCGCAAGATACGACGGCGGCGCAGCGAGAGATTCGCGAAGCGCTGGAGTCCTGGCGCCGCGCCTTCAATGCCGGCGATGCGAGTCATGTTTGCGACCTCTTCGCGTCTGACTTGATTTCCAACTATCAGGGGCAGCCC
>CAZCJY010000093.1:3759-9397 GCA_964498975.1 uncultured Methylocystis sp. | reverse complement strand
CCCGAGCGGAACTACGAGTCCCTCTGCGCCTTGCTGCGCCGTTCGCTCGAAGATCCCGAGCGTTCGTTCCGCTATGCGTTGGACGTCAAAGAGATTTTGATTTCCGGCGATTTGGCTGTGGTTCGCCTGGTCTGGACGCTGCAGGTCGCGCGGAAGGTCGGCGGCGACAAGCACAGCAGCGAAGAACCGGGGATGGACGTGTTTCGCCTCCAGCACGACGGCCATTGGAGGATTAGTCGCTACCTCGCCTATCCTGCGACGCCCTAAAGGGGATCAATAAGTTGGAGACGACGATAGGGACGACGCGCAGCGTCATTTGCCGGCTTCGAATGCGCGGACGGCGAGCGCGCGCAGCACTCAAGCATGCGGCACAGCGGTTCATAGGCCCATATTCGACGAATTTGCCGACACGTCGGAAGCTATGGCAAAATGCCGACCATTCGGGAAGCGGCAAGCGCGTAATCTTATTTGGGAGGCAAACAAATGCTTGAAACGATAGCGATCATCCTCGTTGTCCTTTGGGTGCTGGGCTTTGTCTCGTCTTACACGATGGGCGGGTTCATCCATATTCTTCTTGTTATCGCGATCATTGTAATCTTGCTGCGGCTCATTCAAGGCCGGGGCATCCTGTAACGGCCCGCAAAGGCGCGCTCCATCGGTCTCGGTCACAAGCCGTCCCTTTGATTGAAAGGCGCTCAAGGCGGAGCAAGCTTCGACCGACTCGCCGCCTTCCCATTTGATGCGGCCCATCCGTTCTCGAAGCGCTCAAATCGCGCCTCGAGCTCCCATTGCAGCCTCGCCTTTTCTGAACTTGCGAGAAAATGGCTGCAGAGGCGCGACGAAACAAGGCTCCCGAGCGGAACGCCCGCGCAAGCCGATACTGGACGCGCAGCGACTGGATCGCGCCATAGGCTCTCGCCTCGGACAAACGCGTAAGTCAAACTGTTTCGAGAGAGCTGCTTCAAATCACGATAGGTGAGACCGTAGACGCGTGCGGCGCGCTGATATTCATGGGTTAGATCGATCCGCGCGACGCCCTCGTCGTCAGTCGACAGCGCGACCGGCACGCCGGCCTTGCGATAGAGCTGAAACGGGTGTTCCTCGCCCTCCACCCCAAGGATGTCGGCGTTGGACGTCAGATTAATCTCGACGAGTATGCTCTCGCGCGCCATGCGGGCGATGAGCCCCTCCGAATCCCGCTCGAAGCCAATATCGACGCCATGGCCGATGCGGCGCGCGCCGGCGATCTCCACGGCTTCGCGCACATGGAAATTGAGATCCTTCGGAGGCACCAGCCCGATCGTCAATTCGCCCGCATGCAAGGTGACGCCAGCCTTTGGATAACGGCGCCCGATTTCGCCGACGATCCGCATCTGCTCGGTATAGTGATTGAGCGTTGTTTCATCGTCTTCCGCCGCGACAAGATTCAGCCCGACGACAGCCGGATCGGACGATGCAAGGCGCGCCGCCAGCGCGATCTGCGCGAATAAGCGCTCACGATTGACGTTCCGATAAACCTGGGCCAGCCAACGGATTGTTACGTCACAACCGCTGCGGCGGCGCGCCGGTTCATTGCAAGCGAGCAGCCGGTCCTTCTCGGCGACAGCTGCGGCGAGTCCTTCCGATGCACGTTTGACCAGAGCGTCGAGTCCCGCAGCGTCGAGCGCCGCCAGCAGAGCGTCAGGATCATCCTTCCAGCCGACTTTGGCGCCCAGATCGCGAGCTTCGTACATCAGGGGGCTCTCCATCAATTCGAGATAGAGAACATTTTGAGACGCCGCGCGCTCCGCCACTTCGGCCAGCGCTGCGCCGACATGGGTCGCGGGCACATCCGAGAAGTGAAAAAAACTATTGAAGAACCGATCGTGCCCGCTCGGCCGATCCTTGGCGGCGTCGCGCATCGACCAGGCGTCTATGGCGTCCCGATAGGCTTGCGTCTCGCGCAGCGCGTCGGCAACGAGCGGCTTGGCTTTCGCGGAGTCGCAAGGAGGCGGAAGCGCGGCTTTGGTCGCGAGATCAAAGCACCAACCAGCATTGCGCGCCCAGGCAATCATGCTTTCGGCATAGACCGCCCCGGCGAGATGGTTGTGAAGATCTCCGCCTTTCGGCATATCGACGAGGAAACTGCGTAGCGCTGCGCCATTTTCGCGAAGCCGCTGCATGGCTGCAGAGGTTGCGCTCTCGGCATTAACGCCCGACCGGTCCCGAGCCGAAGCTGGCGCAAATCCCGCCGCAATCACAAGGATTAATGCGAGGCGACACAGCGGCAGAAAGACAAACCGGACTTTGCGGAACCGGTGATGTCGACAACAAAGCATAGTTGGCTCCCAAACAGCCTATTGTCCGCCGTTGAGCTTCGTCGCGAACAAAGCAATGGTCTTGGCGTAGACGCGCGCCTTATTCCATTCGAGAAAGGTCTGGAAGTTAGTCTCGCCATCCTCCCATCCACCCCCCGAACGCCAGCCTTTGCCCTTCAGGAAGTTAGCCGTCGACGCCAGCGCGTCAGCGGTGGACCGGATGAGGTCGCGTCTCCCGTCGCCGTCGAAATCGACGCCATATTTCAGATAGGAGGAAGGCATGAACTGGGTCTGGCCGATTTCGCCGGCCCAGTCGCCGCGCATCTGCGCCGGGGAAATGTCCCTGCGCTCGACCATTTTCAGAGCGTCCTTCAACTCCTCGGTAAATTGCGTGGAGCGCCTGCAGTCATACGCGAGAGTCGCGAGCGCCTGCATCGTCTTGAAGTTGCCGTTGTCGGCGCCATAGCCGGTTTCCAGGCCCCAGATCGACACGAGAACCGGTCCCGGCACGCCATAACGCGCCTCGATCTGACGCAGCAGCCCCGCATGACGCTGGAGCAGCGCCATGCCGCGGCTCAATCGGTTAGGAGTGACCAATCGGGCGGAAAATTTCTCGAAGCTTTGGCGAAAGACCTTCTGTCCCCGATCGCGGGAAATGACTCTATGGTCGTATGAAACGTCAGCAAGAGCCCCGTCGAGCGTGCGCTGGGAAATCCCTTCCGCCGCCGCCTCCCGCTTGAAACCGTCAAGCCAAGCGCCAAAGCCAGCTGCGGAGCCGCCGCAGGGCGCAGCGCTCGCAGAATGCATCCACGTCAACAGAGCCAGCGCTACGGCGCCTCGGCGCGCGCCCCTTATTGCCCTCAGACAAAACATCATCACATATCTCCTATGGCGGCGGTTAAGGAGGGCACATGTTCAAAAGAATTCTGCTCCCGATTGATCTCACCGAAGCTGAGATGACCAGGAATGCGCTCAATGAAGCGGCGCCGCTCGCCCGCGCTTTCGATGGCGAACTGCGGCTCGTCAATGTGCAGTCGCTCATCCCGGTCGCCTTCATCGACTATGTATCCGCAGACTTCGACAAGGAGATTCGGCGCGGCCTGGAGAAGGAAATGGCGGCCGTCGTGACCCAAATCGACTATCCGGACGACCGCATTTCCACGGTCGTGCTCTTTGGCCCCGTGTATCAACACGTCTTGGCCGAAGCTGAGGCTTGGCGCGCCGACGTCATTATTTTGGGATCGCATCGTCCAGGAATGGACAGGTTCCTCATCGGCTCCAACGCCAGCGCCATCGTCGCACATGCGCCTTGTTCGGTGCTGGTCGTGCGGACGTAGGATCACCCAAACCAGACATAGGCGATCGAAAAAGCCAGGGCTAAGCCAAAGCCGATCATGACATTGCGCAGGAAACTGCCGCCGAATTCGTCCATATCCCAGCCTCTCGCTGATACGCCGCCTGCGATAATCTGGCGCAAGCCCGCCGATCGCGCAATATGGCGGACCGCGCGAGGCGCGAAGCGCTAAGCCGTCGCGCCAGCGTCGACGGTAATAACCATTCCAGTAACGTTGCGCGCCTTCTCGTCGAGCAGGAAGGCGACGGCGTTGGCGACGTCCTCCGGCGCCGCGAGTCGGCGTAGCGCCGCGCGGCCCGCGATCTTGGCGCGGGCGTCGTCGTCGAGCGACGCCGTCATTTCGGTGGCGATGAACCCTGGCGCGACGGCGTTGACGGTTATGCCGAGCCGCCCCACCTCGCGCGACAGCGATTTGGTGAAGCCGACCAGCGCCGCCTTGGTCGCGCCATAGACGGAAAGACCATTGTAGCCGGTCGAGGCGATGATCGACGAAATATTGACGATGCGGCCCTCGCCCGCCGACATCATATTGCGCACGACATATTTGCTGAGAACGATCGGCGACGTGACGTTCACGCGCGTCAGCATCTCGATCTGCGAATTATGCATCGTCGCGAGCAGACCTTCGGTTCCCAGACCCGCATTGTTGACGAGCCCGTAAGGCGCGCCGAATTTTTTTTTCAGGTCCAGGACGAAATCGGCGATGGCGTCGATCTCCGCAAGATCAAAAGGCGCGAAAGCCAGCGCGCCTTGGCTGCGCGCGATTTCTGCGCTGAGTTCTTCGCTCTCGCGCCGCGCGACGGCGATAACGCGATAGCCATCCGCGACAAGGCGGCGCGCGATGGCGAGGCCGAGACCGCGGCTGCCGCCGGTGACGATGACATTACGCATGGCGGCGCTTGAGTTTGCCGCTCGCGAGCATTTCGAGCGACGGCACGAAGTTGATCGAGACGGGCGCCTTGTGGCGATCGAGCCGCGCGCGGCATTCGGCGAGTATTTCCTCGCGCAGCGACTGGCGCCGCTCGGACGAAGCCGCGCCTTCTTCCTTCAGCACGACATCGGCGACAATGAGATCGCCGATGATGGGACTGCGCCGCGCCTTCACGAGCGACATGCGCACGGCGTCGTGCCGATTGATGATCTGCTCGACTTCTTCAGGGTGAACCTTGAGGCCGCCGACATTGATGACGCCGGCGCGCCGCCCCTTGAACAGGTAACGGTCGCCTTGCAGCTCCACGAGATCGTCGGTGTCGACAAAGCCGTCCGGATCAATGAGCGCGATATCGTCGCGGCCGATATAGCGTCGCGCCGTGCGTTTCGAGCGAATGCGCAGCGAGCCGTCAATGACGCGCATCTCGACCTCGCCTGGGCGATCGAGAAACGCCGCCGGAAAACCTTCGCGCCCATCCGTCACCTCGAAGCCCACGCCTGCCTCCGTCGAGGCGTAGGCGTGCACGATCTTCGCATCTGGATAAGCGGCCTTGAGGCTGTCGAGTATGGCGCGGTCGGCGATCTCGCCGGAGAGCCGCACATAGCGCGGCGCGATGCGCGCCGCCTCGGGGCTCATCAGCAGCCGGCGCCAATGCGACGGCGTGCCGGTAAGATGCGTGACCCCAGCGCCCGCCATGCGCGCGACATGATCCGCAAGCGGCTCGTCGGCCTCGGTCAGCACGAGCGTCGCGCCGGTTACAATGGCGCGCAGGAAAATTTGCATCCCGCCATATCGACGAATGTCGTAGAAGGTCGCCCAGACTGGCGCCGCTTCATTTGCCTCGCGCGGCCGAATGGCGCCCAGCAGGCCCTCAAGCCGATGCGCGACGAGCTTTGGCGCCCCGGTCGTGCCCGACGTCGGCAACACCCATTCGGTCGCCATCGCCTCGCCGCGCGACCGAGCATCCGTGGTTAATGAAGAGATGGAGAAAAAGGGAATCGTCGCGCCGAAATCCCGCGTGGCGTCGTCTCCGACGATCGCCTCGACCTCGGCCTG
>CAZCJY010000093.1:0-3749 GCA_964498975.1 uncultured Methylocystis sp. | reverse complement strand
GAGACGACGCCGTCGAGCTCAAGCATCGCCAAGGCGCTCGCGAATTGCGACGAGGCGCTAATGAGCACGGATTTGCCTGCGAGTTCGCCGCGCCGTCCGGCCAGGATCGCGCATTGAAGAATATCGCGATAGCGCCCCTTATCGCCTGGCGCGCGCAGTCCCGCGTCGGACGCCGGCGCCGCGGCGAAGGCGCGGGCGCGCAAAGTTGGCGCGTCAGGCGGCGACATTGTCGTAAAGCGCGACGAAATCCGCGAGCGTGACAGGAAAGTAGACCTCGTCGGACGCCGTGAACGGATCGACGCCCAGCGTATCCTCGAGGCGCGCGACGATGATCGCGAAGCAGAGCGAGTCGAGACCAGAATTCGCGAGAACGAGATCGTCGCCGAGCGCGGCGAGCGTCTTGTTCTGCTCGGCGGCCACTTCCCTGATAACGGAGATGATTGTTAACCGTACGGTCATTGACGTCGATCCTTTCATGATCGGCTAACGCTGACGTATCTATTTTTAGCGTCCGGCCGCAAGTTTTTAGGGGCCGAATGGTGAACATCATGACGGGCGAGACCAACCAGCG
This sequence comes from uncultured Methylocystis sp., assembly GCA_964498975.1. Lineage (GTDB taxonomy): Bacteria > Pseudomonadota > Alphaproteobacteria > Rhizobiales > Beijerinckiaceae > Methylocystis. The sequence continues at coordinate 3,178 of CAZCJY010000093.1, read as the reverse complement.
CATTCGCTGCCGGCTGATCCGCGAGGCCGACGCGCCCGCGCTCGCCGAATTGCTGGTGCGCGGCTTTCCCGAACGCTCACTGTCCTACTGGACGCGTGCGCTCGACACGCTTGCGCGTCGCGACGCGCCGGCGGCCTATCCGCGCTTCGGCTATTTGCTGGAGCATGACGGCGCGCCGGTCGGCGTCATTTTGATGATCTTCACGACATGGGGCCCCGAGGGGAAGACGCGCACGCGCTGCAATATTTCAAGCTGGTATGTCGATGAGCGCTATCGCGGCTACGCCTCGCTGCTCATCGCCGCCGCCGTGCGCCATAAGGACGTCACCTATGTCAACATCTCGCCCGCGACGCACACATGGCCGGTGATCGAGGCGCAAGGCTTCACCCGCTATTGCGACGGACAAATGTTGACGGCGCCGGCGCTGAGCCGATGGGCTCCCAATGCGCGCCCGCGCGCTTTCGACCCGCGCCGCGATTATGGCGGCGCGCTCAGCGACGAGGAGCGCGAATTATTGGCGAGCCATGTCGAACATGGCTGCCTCGCCCTCGTCATTCACGAAAAGCGCAACGCGCATCCTTTCGTGTTTTTGAAGCGCACGGTGCTGAAAGGACTGTTCCCAACGCTGCAACTGATCTACTGCCGCGACATCAAGGATTTCCAGCGCTTCGCCGGGCCGTTGGGACGCGAGCTGCTCCGCCGCGGCCATCCTACCGTGCTCGTCGACGCGCGCGCCCCGCTCCCTGGCCTTATCGGGAAATTCATGCGCAATCGCGGACCGAAATATTTCAAAGGGCCGGAGCGTCCGCGGCTCGGCGATCTCGCCTTCTCCGAAAACGTACTCTTTGGACCCTGATCCTTCGCCATGACGCGCGCGCTCCCCACGACGACCGCCGCACAGGCGCTGGTCGATCAACTGATCGTCAACGGAGTCGATCAGATTTTCTGCGTGCCGGGGGAAAGCTATCTCTCGGTTCTCGACGCCTGTTACGAACGCAAGCTGACGCTCACCGTCTGCCGTAACGAAGCAGGCGCCGCAATGATGGCCGACGCCTATGGCAAGGCGACGGGCCGTCCGGGAATCTGCTTTGTCACGCGTGGCCCCGGCGCCGCCAACGCCTATGCCGGCGTTCACATCGCGCAGCATGATTCGACGCCGATGATCCTGTTCATCGGCCAGATCGAGCGCGAGCGCCGCGAGCGCGGCGCCTTTCAGGAAGTCGACTATCGCGCCATGTTCGGCGGCCAGACGAAATGGACCGCCGAAATCGACGTCGCGCCTCTCATCGTCGAATTCGTCTCACATGCCTTTCATGTCGCGATGAGCGGACGACCGGGACCTGTCGCGCTCGCCCTGCCGCAAGACATGCTGGACGAACAGGTCGCGCCCATCGCCTGTCCTGTGGCGGCGGTCGTCGAGACGGCACCCAGCGCCGAGCAAATGGCCGAACTCGCGGAGATGATCGCGCGCGCCGAGCGCCCGATCTTCATTCTCGGCGGAACGCGCTGGGACGAAGACGCGCGGCGACGCGTGATGGATTTCGCCAGCCGCTTCGACATGCCGGTCGCGACGAGCTATCGGCGCCTGCCGCTGTTCGATGCGCTGCACGCCTGCTATGCGGGCGATCTCGGCCTCGCCGCCAATCCAAAGCTCGTTGCGCGCGTGCAAGGAAGCGATCTCGTTGTGCTTGTCGGCGGACGGCTCGGTGAAATTCCCTCGCAGGGCTATACGCTGTTCAATATTCCGACGCCGCAGACGCGGCTTGTTCATGTCTATCCGCAGGCGGAGGAATTCGGCCGCGTCTATGCGCCGGTCCTTGCGATTCACGCTTCGCCGAAACCATTCGCGCAGGCGCTATCCGTACTCAAGCCGCCGGCGGCGCTGCCGTGGCGCGACGAGACGCACGCGGCGCATGAACACTATCTCGCCTTCTCATCAAGCTTCGCGCCATCCGCTGATGCCGACCTTGCGCAAGTGATGATGTGGCTTTCCGCCAATCTCCCCGAGGATGCGATCATCTGCAACGGCGCCGGCAACTACGCTGCGTGGATACATCGCTACTTCCGCTTTCGGCGCTTTGGCGCGCATGTCGCGCCGACGTCCGCGACGATGGGCTATGGCGTGCCGGCGGCGGTCGCCATTCAGCGTCTCTATCCTGAACGCCTTGTCGTCTCGCTCAACGGCGACGGCGACTTTCTGATGAATGGGCAGGAGTTCGCCACCGCCGTGCAATATGGCCTGCCAATCGTCGTCATTGTTTGTGATAATGGCAGCTATGGCACGATCCGCATGCATCAGGAGCGGGAATATCCGGCGCGCGTCATCGGCACCGATCTGCGCAATCCGGACTTCGCCGCCTATGCGCGCGCTTTCGGCGGCTTTGGCGCGACCGTGACGCGCACCGAGGACTTTCCAGCCGCCTTCGCGGCTGCGCGGGCCTCGGGTCTGCCGTCGATCATTCATCTCATGATCGATCCAGACCGCATTACGCCGACTTTGACGCTCTCGGGCTTGCGTGCGGAGGCTCTTGCGCGGGGCTAGCTCGCGACGCGAAGCGGCGCGCGCGAATGCGCGAAATCCCAATAAAGCGCGCGCGCCCGCTTATAGAGCGGCCCCGGCTGGAGCTCGCGCGAGTCGATGCGCGACATCGGCGCGACCTTTTGAAAATTGCCAGTCGAAAAGATTTCGTCGGCCGCCAGAAAGTCCTCATATCGAAGCGTCGCTTCGATCACCTCGACGCCATCGGCGCGCAGCAGACCGATGACACGCTGGCGCGTGACCCCATTGAGAAAAGTCCCGTTCGGCGCCGGCGTGAACGCCACGCCGTCCTTGACAAGAAAGGCGTTTGAATTAGCGAATTCCGCAATGTCCCCGAGCATGTCGCGCATCAGGCAATTGTCGAAGCCGCGCTTGCTTGCCTCGATCAATGCGCGCGCGCCATTGGCGTAGTGGCAGCTCGCTTTCGCGCCAACCGGCGCGGTTTCCGCGCTGGGGCGACGGAACGGAGAAAGCGTCACGGCGCCGCCTTTCGGCGCCGGCATCGGCGCCTCATAGATCGTCAGACACCAATTGGTCGAGGCGGGCTCGAAGCGCACGCCGCCGCCAAGCCCCTCCTCCGCCCAGTACATGGGGCGAATATAGAGCTGCGCGTCGCGCGGGAAGCGGCGCAGCCCGTCG
>CAZCJY010000092.1:3343-9650 GCA_964498975.1 uncultured Methylocystis sp. | reverse complement strand
CGCTGGAGATGTTCTATCACGTCGCCAATATCGGCGACGCGCGCAGCCTCGCCATCCACCCCGCGACGACGACGCATTCGCAGCTCGCCGAGGAAGCGCAGCTCGCCAGCGGCGTCACGCCCGGCTATGTGCGGCTGTCGATCGGTCTTGAGCACATCGACGACATCATCGGCGATCTGGAGAAGGGATTGAAGGCGGCTGGCGGCTGACAGGCGTCATTGCGAGGCGCGTAGCGCCGAAGCAATCCAGAGGGGCGTACTGGATTGCTTCCCGCTTCGCTCTGCTCGCGGTCGCAATGACGGCCGAGGCGCCGCTCAAGGCTTTGCGGCGAGCCTTTCCACCATCGCTCTGATCGCAATGATCTGAGGCCCTTTCTTCGTATGGTGATCGGCGCTGTCATAGCCCCACCAATCCCAGCAGGCGTTGGGATTCAGCACGAAGTTGAACGTATAGAACGGCCAGCCCCAGCCCCAGCGGCTGATTGTTTGGGGATAGAGCACGATGATCCGGTTCGTATCGGCCCAGCGATTGTAGCCGGCGTGTTTGTAGAAACTGTCGCCGACGGCAGCCGCCTGCTGCTGGCAGCCATGCAGCGCGACATGCACGCGGCAGCTCTGCAAGGCGCAAGCGTGCGGCACATAGGCGTAGCCCACGTCGCTCAAGCTATGATTATAGGCGTTGCCGTCGGCCAAGAATTCCTTCTGGTCGAACTCGATATATTTTCCGGCTGGTGCGACGCTTGGCGGATCGAGCGGACCGTAAATCTGTTCGAGCATGGCCTTGGCGGCGTCGAAGTCGCAGTCCACGATGAAGGGCGCGCCGTTCGCGGCGCAAGTTTTGTTTCCATAGTCCTCCGTCACCATGGCGTGGCCGGCGCCGATGTCGTTCCGATACTGGATGCGGTCGCTCGGAACATAAAGCGCGTAGTAGCCGCGCGTGGCGTCCATGACAGGCGGAAGCACCACCTCGTCCTTCCGGCCGGAGAAGAGCCAGACTCGGGCGTCGTTCAAATTGGCCACGTCATCCACGGCGCCCGAGCGGGCCAGCGCGTCGGTGATTTCTTTTAGATGCGCCGGGTCCGGCGCGGGATGGTCCGCATCGGGCTTCATGCAATTGCGAGTCGCGCGGTTAGAGCTTTGCTCCGCGCAGTCGTAGGGCACGCCGGCGATGATTCCCGCTCCTTTGACGATGCCGGAATGAGCGACGTGGAACTGCAACGCCATGGCGCCGCCCGACGAGACGCCCGACACCGAGGTCTCCGAAAGATTGGCGCCGTAAGGCGGCAGACGCTCCGCCCCCGACGCGAAATCGATCCAAAGACCGGACGCGAGGGCGGCGGCCAAGCCAAATTTTCCAAAGCGAAAAAAGTCGGACATGAATTCCTCCTAAAAAAACGGCGGCGAAGACGAAATTGGGGAGGCTACCGGCGTCCCGATAAACGAAAGGGGCGACGCCTAGATGAATGGCGCGCCCTTCACCATCATCGGATATCCCGCCACCACCAGCGCCACCCTTCCCGCAATTGAGGCTACAGACTGATGCAATTCGCCTGCCGCGTCTCGAAAAGCGCGCGCCAGCGCATTCTCGGGCACGACGGAAAGTCCCACCTCGGGCGAGACGACGACGGTCGGCGCACGGCGCGCCATTAGCGCGTCCAACAGCTCCGCGCGATCGGCCTCGACATCGCTTCCCGACAACATGCGATTGGATAGCCAGATCGCCAGGCAATCGATCAGCAATGGCGCGCCCGCCGGCGCGGCGCGTATCGCATCGGGCAAGTCCTGCGGCGCCTCAATAGTACGCCAATCGCCGCCGCGGCGCGCCTGATGCGTATCGATACGCGCCCGCATCTCCTCATCGAAAGCCTGCGCCGTGGCGATGTAAATCCACGGCGCCGGATGCGCCATGACGAGGCTCTCAGCAAAGGCGCTCTTGCCGGAGCGCGCGCCGCCGAGGACGAAAACTAGATGCGGATTTTCGCTCATGAAAACCGCCCATCCGCCATTGCGAGGAGCGCCAGCGACGAAGCAATCCAGACATCGCCCCGCGACCCTGGATTGCTTCGCTTCGCTCGCAATGACGGCCTCACTCTCTCAGTCTCGACTATCATTGAATCGCCTTCCAAAACGGCGCGCGCGCCAGCAAGGCGCCGTCGCGATCGAAAACGATGATCTCCAACTCGGTCTCCGCATTGTCCAGCGCGCGCGCGGCCGTCTCCCATGCGGCGCGCGCAACTGGTGCGGCGAGATCGACGCCGGCGCCTTGCGCGATCTGCAAGGCTTCAAGCGCGCTATTGGCGTTGGCGATCAACGCCGCAATCTCATCGCCCGCGCCAGCTTCGCGCCCTGTTTGGGCCAGCCGCGCAAAATCGACGCTGGAGCGCCCCGAATGCAGATCGAGCCGTCCCTGCGCAAGCTTCGTCATCTTGGCGAAGCCACCGCCGATGGTGACGCGCGCGACGGGATGCGTGCGGAGATATTTCAGCAAGCCGCCGACGAAATCGCCCATTTCGATCAGCGCCGTCTCGGGCAGATTGTAAAGCGCCTTAACTGCGGCCTCCGAAGTCGAACCGGTCGTTCCGGCGATATGCGCAAGCCCCGATGCGCGCGCGACATCGACGCCGCGATGGATGCTGTCGATCCAGGCGGCGCAGGAAAAAGGCGTGACGATCCCCGTCGTGCCGAGGATGGAGAGCCCGCCGACAATGCCGAGACGGCCGTTGAGCGTATGTTTCGCCATCTCCTCGCCGCCCGGAATCGAAATTTCGATCATCGCGTCGGAAGAGACGCCGAGCTTCGCGCTCGCCTCGGCGATCGTCTCGCGCATCATCTTGCGCGGCACGGGATTGATCGCCGGCTCGCCCGGCGGCAGCGGCAGGCCGGGACGCGTCACCGTCCCGACGCCCGCGCCGGCCGCGAAAGTCACGCCGGCGCCCGGCGCGCCGCGCCGCGTCGCCGCGCAGACGAGCGCGCCATGCGTCACGTCGGGGTCGTCGCCCGCGTCCTTCACCACGCCAGCGCGGGCGAAATCCTCGCCGCGCTCGAACGTCGCCAGCGCGAAGGCGACGCGCTTGCCCGACGGCAGCGCGATCTCGACCGGGTCCGGCGGCGGCGCGCCGGTAACGAGCGCCTCGAAGGCGGCGCGCGCGGCGGCGGTGGCGCAAGCGCCCGTCGTCCAGCCCCGGCGCAAGGGCCGCTCTTTCCCCGCATCGCTCATGCGCCATCTTTACCGCGAAGCCGCCGCGCGCGACACCGGCGCCGCGATCCGCTAAAAGAGGGCTCATTTCCGGATCAAGGAGCACGCTTATCATGAAGCGCAGCGTTTCATCCTTCCTCGCCCTTATCGCGCTCGCCGCCGCCGACGCGCGCGGCGCTCAAGGATTCGAACTGAAGAGCCCCGACATCGCCGAGGGCAAGAAGATCGACATGAAGCATGTCTATGATTCTTTCGGCTGCACCGGCGGCAATGTCTCGCCGGAGTTGATCTGGACCGAACCGCCCCCCGGCACCAAGAGCTTCGCCGTCGTCGCGCACGACCCCGACGCGCCGACCGGCGGCGCCGGCTTCTGGCATTGGCTCGTCGTGGATATTCCTCCCGCCGCGCGCGGGCTGAAGCAGGGCGCGGGGCACTCGTCCGGCAAGCATTTGCCCCCCGGCGCGAAGCATCTGGAAACCGACTTCGGGGAGAAGGCCTATGGCGGCCCCTGCCCGCCGCCCGGCAAGCCGCATCGCTATATATTCACCGTCTATGCGCTGAAGGTCGATAAGCTCGGCGACGCCGCCAACGGGCGCACCGCCGTCGCCGGCTTTACGATCAATCAGAACGCGCTGGCCAAAGCGTCGATCACCGCCCAATTCGGGCGGTGAAGCGCCTCCGTCATTGCGAGGAGCGTAGCGACAAAGCAATCCAGTCGCCGGTTTCCGACCTTGGATTGCTTCGCCTTCGGCTCGCAATGACGGCGGTGGCCGCTACCCGGCTTCGCGTCCCACTCAAATGAACTTCAAGCTCGCGCTGCTGACGCTCGCGATCGAGGCGGGTGTCGGCTATCCGGACGCGCTTTTTGCGCGCGTCGGGCATCCCGTCGCATGGTTCGGGGCGCTGATCGACTGGCTTGATCGGCGCTTCAATCGCGACGACGACGCCTTCGCCATAAGGCGCGCCAAGGGCGTCTCCGCGCTTTTCATTCTGCTCGCGATGGCGCTTGCAGCGGGCGCGCTCATCGAGCGCATCGCGCTGGCGCTGCCCTTCGGCTGGATCGCGCTCGCCATTCTCGCCTCCAGCCTTATGGCGCAGCGCAGCCTCCACGACCATGTGTCGGAGGTCGCGCGCGCGCTGGCCGTCTCGCTCGATGAAGGCCGGAGGGCGGTGGGAAAAATCGTCGGCCGCGACGTCGCGGCGCTGGACGAGGCCGGCGTCGCGCGCGCCGCCATCGAAAGCCTCGCCGAAAATTTCTCCGACGGCGTCGTCGCGCCGGCGCTGTGGCTCGCCTTCTTCGGCCTGCCGGGCGTCATCGCCTATAAGGTCGTCAATACCGCCGACAGCATGATTGGACATAAGTCCGAACGGCATCGCGCTTTCGGCTGGGCCGCGGCGCGCTGCGACGATCTTTTGAACCTGATTCCCGCGCGCCTCGCCACGGCGCTGTTGGCGCTCGCCGCCCTCGCCCTGCCTGGCGCCTCCGCGACGTCGGCGCTTTCGGCGGCGCGGCGCGACGCGCATCGACACGCTTCGCCCAACGCCGGCTGGCCGGAGGCGGCGATGGCCGGCGCGCTGGGGCTGATGCTCGGCGGTCCGCGCGCCTATGGCGAGAGGATTGTCCACGGCGCGAGGCTGGGCGACGGCCGGCGAGAAGCGAATGTTGACGACATCGCCCGCGCGCTTGCGCTTTATCGGCGGGCGACAGCCGCGCTTTGGCTATTGCTTGCAGCTGGCGCCTTCGTTTACTGAATAGCCACGGATTCCGTGGCTTTGCCGGCCGCGGCGCCGGCGCCGTCATGACGCGCCTCTCGCCGCGCTTCCATTTTTGCCCAATTTGAATATGTTATAGGGTCTATTGTGCAGCGCAACATCAGAAGCGGCGCGGCGGCTGCAATGGGGGTGGGCGGGAGAAGCGTGACAATGGACCGTATGTCGTACCAGCTTTACGAAATGCTGCATCTGGCCTTCGCGCCGGCGCGGGCCGTGACAGACGCCATGCTGCACGCGATCAAAAATCCGCTCAATCCGCTGCATCACACCTCGCTCGGCCGCAACATCGCCGCCTCGGCGGAACTGTTCGAGCGCATGACGCGCCGCTATGGCAAACCGATTTTCGGGTTCAACACAACCATCGTCGACGGCGCCGAAGTCGAGATCGTCGAAGAGATCGTCTGGCTTCGTCCGTTCTGCGGCCTGCTCCATTTCAATCGGCAGTTCGAGGGCGCGGCGCCGAAGCAGTCGAAGCTGTTTATCGTGGCGCCGATGTCGGGTCATTACGCGACGCTGCTGCGCGGCACGGTCGAGGCGTTTCTTCCCACGCATGACGTCTACATCACCGATTGGAGCGACGCGCGCAGCGTGCCGCTCGCCGACGGCTTCTTCGATCTCGATGATTACATCGACTATCTCGCCGAGATGATGCGCCATCTCGCCGGCGACGGCGCGCCGGTGCATACGCTTGGCGTTTGCCAGGCCTCGGTGCCGCTCATTTGCGCCATCGCCGCGATGGAGGCGGCGAACGATCCGGACGTTCCCGAATCCATGGTGCTGATGGGCGGACCCATTGATACGCGCGTCGCTCCCACTGCCGTTAACAGGCTCGCCCAGCAACGCGGCATCGAATGGTTCCGCCGCCATTGCATTCACACCGTGCCCTTTCCGCACGCCGGCATGGGGCGCCATGTCTATCCCGGCTTTCTCCAGCTTTCAGGCTTCATGTCGATGAATTTCGAGCGGCATGTTTCGGCGCATCTCGAAATGTTCAACCATCTCGTCGAAGGCGACGGCGACTCCGCCGAAAAACACCGCGACTTCTACGACGAATATCTCGCGGTGATGGATCTCTCCGAGGAATTCTATCTGCAAACGGTCGACCGCGTCTTCATCCGTCACGAAGTGCCGCTCGGGCTGTTGCGCCATCGCGGCGAACTGATCGACCTCAAGGCCATTCGCCGCACGGCGCTTTTCACCGTCGAGGGCGAGAAGGACGACATCTCCGGCATCGGCCAGACGGAGGCCGCGCTCGCGCTTTGCGCCAATATTCCAGCCGCGCGCAAGGCGCATTATTTGCAGCAGGGCGTCGGCCATTACGGCGTTTTCAACGGCTCCC
>CAZCJY010000092.1:0-3333 GCA_964498975.1 uncultured Methylocystis sp. | reverse complement strand
CATTCAGGCCTTCGCCAAGGAAATGGAGCGCGTGGACGCGTAAAGACGCCCTCTGGGGCTCGCCTTGCGCGGGGCGCGGAATGAGGGCAAAATCCGCGCCGCCGCCGCAACGCGCGTCATAAGCGCGCGCGAATGAAACAATCACTCAGGGAAGATTCGATGGACGTGCAGGACGCAGCCTCACGCGAGGCGCTGCAAAAAGAAATCGACGCCATTCATTGGTATCATGAATTCGATTTCGGCGATGGGCTTCGCGCGGTCAGCGTCTCGCAGGCGGACGATCACCGCCGCATTTGGCGCTTCATTGAAAGCGAACTCGACAAGATCGACTTTACCGGCAAAAGCGTGCTGGAGATCGGCTGCTGGGACGGCTTCTGGAGTTTTTACGCCGAGCGGCGCGGCGCAAGCCGCGTGCTTGCGACCGATGACGTTTCGCAAAATTGGGCGAGCGGCGCCGGGCTGCGGCTCGCCAAGAAGCTCTTGAACTCGAAGGTCGAGATCAATCAGAGCGTTTCGATTTACGAAGCTTCAAAGCTCAACGAGACGTTCGACATCATCATCTGCCTTGGCGTCTATTACCATCTCGTCGATCCTTTCGCTGGCTTCGCCGAAGTGCGCCACCTCATGCATGAAGGCTCGGTCGCGATTTTCGAGGGCGACGGCACGCTCGAACTGCGGCCCGACACCTTTTACTGGGACATGTCGGATTCGTCGAAGTCCTGCTTCGTGCCGACGCAATGGGGCCTCAACCACATGCTGAAGACGGCCTATATGGATGTCGTCGCGCAGAGCTGGATGCGGCCGCCGCCTGCCTTCCAGCTCAATGTCGATCCCGCGCATCTTTTCGGCTTCACCGGCGCGCTGGAGCCTTCGGGCTTCGCGCCCTTGAAGCATCGGGAGCGCATCCTCACCGTGGTAAAGCCGTTTTCGGGCGAGAATCCGCTGCACCCCTATAAGCCGCCGTTCAACCTCGCGAAATTCGACACGCGCTGGAAATAGCGCGCGCCAGAAGAGCGTGCGCATGCCGTTGTCATTCCCGACGCGCGCATCGCGCGCGATCGGGAATCCAGAATCATAACATCTTATACGTTGCTCTGGATTCCCGGTCAGGCCTTCGGCCTGCCGGGAATGACATCCATCGATTTCGCCAGGCGGATTTCACATCATAATGTCGGCGTCTGCCCCGCCACGAAATTTTCGCGCGCCAGCCTCATGAGCAGGCCGCTCGTCGCCTCGTCCGCAAGCCAGGCGTCGACGCGCGGATTGCTGATCTTCGTCGCGTCATGCGCGCCGTAGATTTTATAGCAGGATGAGAGAAACTGCGGCAGCGTCAGGAAGTCGCCCACCGTCGTCGAGATATGGTGGTTCTGCAGCTTGAACATATAGCCGCCCTGCGCGCCGAAACGCTTCGCGATCGGCGGATAGATCGGGAAAATCTCGCTGCGCGCGAGATCGTGAATGTCATAGTAATTGAAATTGACCGCGCGCGGTTTGAGGCCGACCTTTTCCCAAAGCTTCTTGGCGAGATCGAACAATACGAAGCTCATCGGATGCACGGTGCTGTACATGAACACGCCGCGGCGCGACCAGTTCATCAATTCGGCCGAGAGATCGACGCCGTATCTTTCCTTCGTCGTGTCGATCAGCTCTCGCGACGCCTCGTTCCAAACGTCGAAATAGCCCAGGGCGCCAAAAACATTTTCATTGAAGAGCGCATTCGCCATCTCGATCGACAGGCCCTTGCGATAGGCGAAGAGGCCGATGGCCGAGTGATAGGGGCCGATCGGCCCGCAAACGAAACCATGCATGCGCGTCAAATCATGAATATAGACAAGATCGGGATGAAACGCCGCGAAAGTGATCGCCGGAAACATCACCGTCTTCGGCAGACGCCGGCACAATTCCTCCGAGTCGCCGCCGCGCACATGGCCGTCGAGGAAATCATGCGAAAAGACGTAGTCGTAGGTTTCCAGGGTCTTGGCGAAGAGCCCCATGCTGGCGCGGGCGCGCGCGATCATCGAGAAATGATCCACCGTCGCGCTGGGATCGAGCACTTTCATCGCATAAGCGACGCCGAAGCTCTGACAATTGCCGACGACGGCGATGCGCGGCCCGGTGTTGCGCATGACGCGGCCGGTGACCTTTGCGATCCGCGGCTCGACGGCGTATTGGCGCCAGGATTTGAGAATCTGTTTGTCGATTTGAGATAACATGCGGTCTTTCACCGGATTGGCGGCGGCGCCCTTCAATTCGCTGGCGCCGACGGGTGACAAGCGGGCGGGCGCCGTCTATGTTGCGACGCCAGACGGCGGCGCGCGCAAATCGCGGGCGATAGCCCGATCCGTAGGAGAATCAACCGGATCGAAAAGGAATGCGACCATGGCGGACAACCCCTATAGCTCCCTACCCGACCATCGCTTCTGGCGCAAGGCGGTGACGTCGCTGCCGCCCTTCGCGCTCGATCCGATTGTCCGCACGCCTTTCAGGATTTCGACGCAGGACAAGGTGGCGACGGGCGGAAGCTGCTTCGCGCAGGAAATCGCCATACGCCTGCAAGCGAGCGGATATCATTATTATCTGGCCGAACAGCCGCCGGCGGGCATGTCGGCGAATGAAGCGTTGCAACGCAATTACTCGATGTATTCCTGCCGCTACGGCAATCTTTACACCACGGCGCAGCTCCTTCAATTGATCGACCGCGCCTATGGACGCTTCACGCCGCAGCTCGACTATTGGAACCGCCCCGACGACGGCCGCTTCGTCGATCCGTTCCGTCCGCGCGTCGAACCGGACGGTTTCGCGACGCTCGAGGAGATGCGCGCCGACCGCGAGCGGCATCTCGCCGCGGTCCGTCACATGCTGGAGACGATGGACGTGTTCGTCTTCACCTTCGGCCACACCGAGACCTGGCGCCACAAGCCCGATGGCGCGATCCTGCAGCTCGCGCCCGGCGTCGCCGGCGGCGAATGGGACCCGAACGTCTTCGAATTCTACAATATGACCGTAAGCGAAGTGGTGCGCGACTTCCTTGCTTCCGTCGACCGCATCCGCGACGTCAATCCCAATGTGCGCATCGTGCTCAGCGTGTCGCCGGTCGGCATCATCGCAACCTATGAGGACCGCCATGTCATCGAGTCGAACTGCGCGGTGAAGGCGATCCTGCGCGCCGCCGCCGACGAAGTGGTGCGCGTGCGGCCGAACATCGCCTATTTCCCGTCTTACGATCTCGCCACCGTGTCGCCCAATGTGCCGATGTTCTATCGGGACGACACGCGCCGAATAAATCCCTACGGCGTTGATCGCGCGATGCAGGTTTTCTTCGACCATTTCACC
>CAZCJY010000091.1:4589-9776 GCA_964498975.1 uncultured Methylocystis sp. | reverse complement strand
CTTTCGTCTGGTCGCCCAAGCCGGCGATCTATCTCGTGCGGGACTTTCTCGACAAGAAACTTTGCGACGTGATCATTGGCCTCGATACAGGCGATCCGCGCGTTGCGACGTCGAAGCCCTATTATCGCACCGGCTACGTCTTCGTTTCGCGCGACGACCGCCAACTCGACGTCAAGTCCTGGTCGGACGAGAGATTGAAGAAGCTCGGCCATATCGCGGTCGCCTTCGGCTCGCCGAGCGAAGTCATGCTCAAGGACATAGGTCAATACGAAGACAACATGGCCTATCTCTATTCGCTGGTGAATTTCCGTTCGCCGCGTAACCAATACACGCAAATCGATCCGGCGCGCATGGTATCCGAAGTCGCGAACGGCGGCGCGGACATCGCCGTCGGCTTTGCGCCGGACGTGGCGCGCTACGTCAAGGCGTCGTCGACGCCGCTGCGCATGACGCTGATCGAGGACGACGCCGTGAAGAGCAATGGCGAAAAGGTTCTTCAGCGGTTCGATCAGTCCATCGCCGTGCGGCGCGATGACCAGGAACTGCTGAAGGAGATAGATGCGGCGCTCGTGCGCGCCAAGCCGAAGATCGATGGCGTCTTGCAGTCGGAAGGCGTTCCGTTGCTGCCGCCGTCGCAATAGGGCGTCGCGCTTAATCCATGCCAAGAAGAAAGAAAAAGCAGAACATGAAAACCAATGTGAAAGGCGTGGCAATCGCCGGCGCTCTCTGTGCGACCTTGTTGGCGGCGGTCGCCGTCGCGCAAACGGCGGCGGTGACGTTCCGTAACACCATCACCGGCGAAGTTCTCAAGTTTGAAGATGCTTTGCCAGAAGGCCGCGACACGGAAGGCGTGAAGAAGTTTCTGCAAAGCGGCGTCAATCCTTACAATGAGGATAAGAGCTGTCTGAAACAGGGCGAGCAGGTTTTCCTATCGGCCTGCTCGGGCTGCCATGGCCATCTCGCCGAAGGCAAGCTCGGACCTGGATTGAACGACAGCTACTGGACCTATCCGCAGAATGCGACGGACGAGGGTCTGTTCTCGACGATCTACGGCGGCGCGCAAGCCTCCATGGGCCCACAGAACGTCAATTTGTCCCTCGACGACATGCTCAAGGTCATGGCGTGGATTCGTCATCTCTTCAAGGAGGAGCCGCAAAAGGCGACTTGGCTCACGGAAGAGCAGAGGAAGGCGTTCAAACCATACAGCGGACATGAAGACTTCCCGGACAATGCGCCGGGCCAGTGCAAGGCGGCGGGAAAGTGAATTCGCGCCACGAGGCGTGGCGGGAGCATAGCGGCTTGGCCGCATAGAACAGTGGGAGGAGAGGAAGGATGCGAATGAGCCGATACGCAGCCCTCACGATGGGGCTTTTCGCCAGCGCCGCCATAGCGACGGCGGCAGCCGCCTATGACGGCACAAAGTGCAAGGCGCCGGGCAATTGCTGGGAGCCGAAGCCGGGATTCCCTGAAAAGGTCGAGGGTTCGAAATACGATCCCAAACACGACCCCAAGGAAATCGCCAAGCAGGGCGCCTCGATCCAGGCGATGGAAGACCGCAATAAGAAGCGCGTCGCCTATTTCAAGAAGACCGGCAAGTGGATCTACGAAGTCGACAAAATCCCTGCTGAATGATTCTAGCGTTTCCGTCGTCGCGATAGGCGACGGATTGACTGCGGCCACGATCCGGATTCTCCGGAGAATCCATTCCCGGGATCGTGGCCGCATTCTTTCCGGGTTAAGACATGCATGATTTTGACCGAGCGCAAGCGGCCGAGGCTCGACTGGCGGATTGGCGCGAAAAGGCCAAGCGACTGGAGCGGGAAGTCGGCAAGGTCATTATCGATCAGGCGCGCGTCATTCGTCTCGTGACCATCGCCATTTTCGCGCGCGGACACGTATTGCTGGAGGGCGATGTCGGCGTGGGCAAGACGACGCTGCTGCGCGCCGTCGCGCGCGCGCTCGGCGGCGGCTACGCCCGCGTCGAAGGCGCGGTCGACATGATGCCAAACGACCTTCTCTATCAAACCTATATCGCGCAGGACGGACGCCCGCGCGTCGACCCCGCCCCGATCCTGCGTCAGGCGGAAAATCTCTCGATCTTCTTCTTCAACGAAATCAATCGCGCCCGACCGCAGGTGCATTCGGTGCTGCTGCGGCTGATGGCGGAACGTAGAGTCTCGGCTTTCGATCGCGACTACGCTTTTCCTCATCTCCAGGTGTTCGCCGATCGAAACCTCATCGAGCGGGAAGAAACTTTCGAATTGCCTGCGGCGGCGCGCGACAGATTTCTCATGGAAATTTCCATGGCCGCGCCGCGCGACGTGCAGGCGCGCGAAGCGCTTCTGTTTGATCCGAGATTTTACGACGTCGACAGTCTGCTGCTCGATGTTGAGGAAGCAATTCTCGACCCTCAGTCTGTCGACGAGGCCGCGATTTCTATCCAGCGCCATGTGCGCGCGAGCGAGGCGCTGCGCGCCTATGTGCTACGACTCTGGAGCGCCTTGCTCGATCCGGCGGCTGCTGGCGTCGCCCTGCCGGATGTGGAGCTCGAAGGACTGGTCAAGGGCGGCGCCAGCCCGCGCGGGCTCGCGTTTGTCGTTCGCGCGGCGCGCGTGCGCGCCTGGCTGGAAGAGCGCGATTATCTGACGCCAGAAGACATTCGCGAAATATTCGTCGAGACCATGGCGCATCGCGTCTTTCTCGATCCGATGTACGCCTTGCGGGGGGAAGACGTTCCCCCCGCGCTTTGCCGCGCCGTTGTGGCGACGGTTCCCGCGCCATGATGAAGCTCGAGGAGATCGTTTATCGCCCGCGCGGACGCTTCGCCGGCGGCTATATCGGCGCGCACCCTTCCGCCGCCGCCGGCGGAACGGGCGTGTTTCGAGACGCGGTTCCTTTTTCGAGATGTCCCGACGCGCGACGCGTCGACCTATTGGCGACCGTGCGCGATCCCTTTGGCGAGACCTATGTGCGGCGCTTCGAGCAGCGCATGGCGGTCGACGTCTATGCGCTCGTCGATCTATCCGCTTCGATGCGCTATCGCGGCGTCGTCAGCAGATTGGCGCTCGCGTCGCAGCTTTTCGTCGCCCTCGCCTATTCGGCGACCCGCATCGGCGATCGCTTCGGTCTTATCGGCTTCGACGGCGCGCTGCGACGCGACGCCTTTTTACCGGCGACGCGAGCGCACGGGGCCTCCTCGACGCCGCGACGGCTCTTGGCGCGCAGCGCAAACTTGTTCTGCTGATCTCGGACTTCAGGCTTCCCGCAACGCTTCTTGAAGCGATGTTCGACGCTCTCGCCGCCCATGACGTCGCGCCGATCATGCTCGCTGACTCGCACGAAGACCCCCAAATCGAATGGGGGCTATTTGAAATCGCGGATCTCGAAGATGCGCGGCGCCGGCTTGTGATCATGCGCCCCTCCCTACAGCGCCGCTGGCGGGCGGCGGAGGCGGCGCGGCGCGGGGCGCTTCGGCGCCTGTCGATGCGTCACGGACGGGAGCCGTTCATCGCGACCGATCGGATCGACGCGCCGCGCTTGACGCGTCATCTGATGTTTGCGTGAGCTCCCATGCGGCTCCTCGCGCTTGTCATGGCGGCTGTCGTAACGCTCTTCGCGCAGCGCGCGAACGCCGCGACAGTTGAGCTTCATGTCCCACGAGCCTTCGGCTTTTTTGTCGGCGATCTTGTCGAAGCGGTCGTCGACATAAAACTCGATTCGGGCCAGCGTTTACAGGACTCCTCCCTGCCGAGGCCCGGCGCGCTGACGACGCATCTCGATCTGCGCTCGGTGGAGGTCGAGGAGAGCGGTGAAACGCATTGGCGGCTTCGCCTCGTCTATCAGAATCAATTCGTCGCGCTCGACGTTCGCCCCGTGCATGTTCCATCGCTTGCGCTCACCATTCTCGAAGGCGCGACGCCGACGAGTCTTGCCGTTCCCGGCTGGAGTTTTCTGGCCGCGCCGCTACGCGAGATCGCGCCGGAGAAGCGCGACAGCGGCGCCGATTATATGCGCCCGGACATGGCGGCGGCCTCCCTCGATGAGTCCGCTCTTCGCCTGACCACCATGCTCCTCGCCTCGGCGGCCTTCGTGGCCTTCGCATTTTATCTTCACGATCGCGCGCTGTGGCCGTTTCACGAGCGTGAAGCGCGCGTCTTCGCCGTCGCCGCGCGACGCATCGAGACGCTCGCGAAGAATGTGCCAGCGCCGGAATTTCTTCGCCAATCCTATCTCGCCTTGCATCGAAGCATCGATCAAAAGGCTGGGCAGGCCGTTCATTATGAGGATGTCGGCGAATTCCTCGAGGCGCACCCGGAATTTCGCCCGGCCGCGGATCCTCTTCAAAAATTCTTCGAGGCCTCACGCGCCGCTTTCTTTGATGCCAGCGTCGGAGAACCGCAACGCGTGGAAGCGGGTGAAGTGAGAGAACTTGCCAGGCGTCTCGCCGCGCTGGAGCGCGCCGCGCCATGAGCTACGAGGTCGAGACGCCGCTCCTGCTCTTGCTGGCCCCATTGGCGCTGGCGCCGCTGTTCTTTTCGCCCCTGCGCGCCCTTTCCGTTGCGAGCGTCGAGGCGGCGCCAGCCGACGATGCGCTCTCGCGTATTTTTGCCGCTGGGCTTTCAGCGCTTGGCGCGATCGCGCTGCTCGCCTCAGTTCTCGCCGCCGCCGGCCTTCACGAGAAGGGTGGCAAGGTTTTCAGAATGGCGGAAGGAGCTGAAATCGTCGTGCTGATCGATCGCAGCGGCAGCATGAATGAAACATTCGCCGGCAAACAGCCAACCGGCGAAGGCGAATCGAAAGCCGCGGCCGCACGAAGAATTCTGTCGAATTTCTTTTCGCAGCGGCGTCACGATCTCGTCGGCGTCGCCGCCTTCTCCACTTCGCCGATGCTGGTCCTGCCGCCAACGGACCATATTGCGGCCGTTCAGTCCGCCCTCGCCGCGATCGACCGTCCCGGGCTCGACTACACCAATATCGCGAGAGGCCTGGGGATGGCGCTTTCGATGTTCAAGCCGAGCGACGGCGTCAGATCGCGCGCGATCCTGCTTGTCTCCGATGGCGCGGCGCGCATCGATCCAAAGGTTGAGGACCAGCTCAGGGCCGAGTTCAGGAAGATGCGCGTCAATCTCTACTGGCTGTATCTGCGAACACAGGGCGCAAAGGGAATCTACGATCAACCCGAGGGCG
>CAZCJY010000091.1:0-4579 GCA_964498975.1 uncultured Methylocystis sp. | reverse complement strand
GGGCGACGACACGCCGCAAGCAGCGCCAGAGCGTCATCTCGATCTCTTTTTCAAATCGCTCGATACGCCCTATCGCGCCTTCGAGGCTGAAGGACCGCGTGCGGTCGAGGAAGCCGTCGCGCAAGTGGATCGACTCGAACGCAATCCCATCGATTTTTTCGAGGAGATTCCGAGACGCGACCTCGTTCCGATCGCGACAGCAACGGCGCTCTTCGCCGCTTGCCTGTTGCTCTGCGCCAACCTCTGCGAGGCGCTGACATTTCTATTCATGAGGACCTTCAAATATCGGCCTGTGACCGATCGCAAGGGAGAAGTCTCATGATTTATCGACGCGGCGCTTCCCAACTAAATTTTAGGCGCACCACCGGCGCCGTAGCGCTGGCCGCATCGAGGATCGCCGGCTATTGGCGCGCAGTGCGTTCGAACATCATCGTCGGCGCCGCGGTCCTTCTCCCGCTCGCTACCTTTATGAGCGCTTATTTCTGGATCAAGACTCGCGGGACAAACGAAGCCATCGCGCAATTGTCGGTTGGCCGCGATCGCCCTGTCGATGCCGATGAAGCCACGCCCGAACTTGTCGCCGCGCGCATCGCGTTCCTCGCTAAGCGAGACGACATTGACGAGGCGCGCACGCTCGTGGAGGCGATCGAAGGCAAAGGACGCGCCGAGCTTGTGGCGACTGCCCGCTACAATTTAGGTAATGCGCTGCTGCGGCGCGCTTTCTCAGCGATTGAGAAAGGCGATATCGAGCGTTCGACCCCGCTGGTCGTGCTGGCGCGTCGGGAATATCGCCGAGCGCTTCAGCTGTCGTCCAATCTTTGGGACGCCAAGTTCAATCTCGACGTGGCGTCGCGGCTCATTCGCGACTTCAAGGAGTATGAGCGCAAGGAAGGCGACGAACTGCAAGCTGACCCCAAGAAGCTTTGGACCGACATCCCCGGCGCGCCCAAGGGTCTGCCATGATCGGCGCACTCTTCAAGGACAGTCGGACTTTGCTGCTCATAGCCGCGCTCGCGTCGCTGTCGCTTGCTTTCACAAATCCTACATTGCCCGTCACCCAACACAGCTTCGACGTGCTTGCGGTAGTGGACATCACGGGAAGCATGAACACGCGCGATTATCGCTGGGATGGCCGACCGATGAGCCGACTGGAATATTTGAAGCTGGCGTTGCGCGACGCGATCAGGCGGCTCCCCTGCCCGTCGAAGCTCGCTCTGGGCGTCTTCGCCGAGCGGCAGCCGTTTCTGCTGTTCGAGCCCATCGACGTTTGCGCCGACTTCGCGCCGGTCGACGGCGCGATAGAAGCTCTTGACTGGCGGATGGCGTGGGAAGGCGACAGCCATGTCGCAAAGGGATTATTCGGCGCGATCGATATGGCGCGAGGGATGGGCGTCGATCTGCTTTTCATCACCGACGGCCAGGAGGCGCCCCCATTGCCCTGGTCTGGCGGACCGACTTTCGGCGGCCGTGCGGGCGATGTGCGAGGCGCGATCACCGGCGCGGGCGCCGACGCGCTGTCGCCCATTCCGAAATTCGACGAGAAGGGACGCGAAGTCGGATTTTACGGCGCCGATGACGTGCCGCACGAGAATCGTTCGGGGCCTCCGCCGCCAGGCGCAGAGCAACGCGAAGGTTACAATCCGCGCAACGCGCCCTTCGGGGGCTCCGCGGCGGCCGGCTCAGAGCATTTGTCCTCACTGCGGGAGAGTTATCTCAAAGAACTCGCCCAGCTCACTGGACTTTCTTATCGCCGCCTCGAACGTCCCGAAGATTTGCCAGCCGCAATCCAAGCCGCCGCGACGCCACGCGCCAACGTCGGAACGCGCGACTTGCGTCGATGGTTCGCCGGCGCGGCGCTCCTTTGCCTCGCGGTTCTCTATGTCGTGATCCCGCTCCGCGAGCGCCTCCGATGGCGGCGCGAACGCCGTAACTTTGACCTTTCGCTACACATGAGGAGAAGCAAGTGAAACGCAGCATTCTAACACTTTGCGCATTGTTGATCGTCAGCGTCGCCCATGCACATGGACCGACCCCGATCAAGGTGATCGAAAAGGCGACGATCGCCGCCGACCCGAAAGCGGTATGGGCCGTCGCGGGACGTTTCGATTCGCTTGGCAAATGGCATCCCGACGTCGCCAGCGTCAAAGCGACGGGCGGCGACGCCGCCAACGCAACGCGCGACGTCACGCTCAAAAAGGGCGGCGTGCTGAAGGAAAGTATGGATGAATATGACGCAAAGGAGATGAGATACTCCTATCGCATGTCCGATCCTGATCTTACAGCGCTGCCGGCGAGCTCCTATTCGATGACCTTCACCGTGCGCCCGGCGCCCGGCGGCAGCGAAGTCGAATGGTGTGGACGGCTCTATCGCGGCGACACCGGCAACGAGCCGCCGGAGAACCTCAATGACGAGGCGGCGAAAACGGCCGTCAGCGCCTTTCTGCGCTCAGGTCTCGACGAACTGAAGAAGCAGCTCGAATCCAAGAAATAATCGACAGAGCCCCGCGCTCGCATAGCGGCGCGTCAAACAATATTCTTCGCCGCTCGGCTCTCCACGGCGATACGGATAAGATCGGCGCGCGAACGCGCACCGAGCTTGCGCTTCAGCAGCGTGCAGCAATTCGCGACGGTTTTATATGAAATCTTCATCGCATGGGCGATCTCCGCCATGCTCTTGCCCTCCGCCAGCAGTCGGAGTGTTTCGATTTCGCGCGCGCTGAGATCAGCGAGAGGATTGGCTTTTTGCTTTTGGTTGAAAAATGCTAGTTTCTGAGCGATTTGGTTCGAGAGATAACGCTCTCCCCCCGCGACCGAGCGCACGGCTTTGACGAATTGCGATGGATCTTCGCTTTTAGCCATATAACCCATCGCGCCGAGTTCGATCGCCCGCGCCGCGAAGACGGGATCGTCATTCATCGTGAAGACAATGACGCGCGATTTAGGATCGCGCTTGAGGATACGTCGCAAAAGTTCGTAACCGGAAAGGCCCGGAAGATTGATGTCCAAGACGGTCACATCCGGCGACGAAGCACTGTGCGCTTCGAGCGCTTCGTCCGCGTCACGGGCCTCGACGACGTCAATGTCGGATTGGCCGGCGAGCATTCCCCGGCAACCCGCGATCACCATTGGATGGTCGTCGACGATAAGAACGCGCATTGTCCAATCCAAGCCGGAAACCAGTCATATTATGTTGAATTTCTGTCTTTTCTGTCAATCTTCCGGCGCCTGAAAAGCGTGATCGAGACCATCTTTAGGCGAAGGGTGATAAGAATGATCGCCAATCGCGAAGCTTCGTCCCATCCTGACCGTCACGGCAAGCCTATAAGCATTCCAATATGAGCAGCGTTATGAATAGCCTCTCCTTGAAGGCGAGACTGAGCTGGTTAATTGCGTTCGTGCTGTTCGCAATGCTCATCGCCAATATCGCGATACTGATCTTTCACGCGGGGCCGCGCGTGCGGGAGGAGGCGGACAACACCGAGCGACTGGCGCGCGAACTCATCGTCACCGAGTTGGCTGGATTGCAAGAAAGCGCCGATCCGCTGCCGGCCCTGCGGCGGCTATTCGAGAATATGAAGCGATTTCGCCATATCCAGGTCCAGTTCCTGCCGGGGAACAACCCCTACCCTGTCATCGTCTCGCGTTCGTCGGCGGATCAAGATCCCGACATTCCGGAATGGTTCGTGTCATTCGTCGCGCCTAATCCGAGGGTCACGATCATCCCGGCGATGATCAAGGGCGTCCGCTACGGAAATATCGCGATCGCTTCCTATCCGGTCGACGAAGCGGCGGAGGTATGGTCGGATGTCGTCTCGCTCGCGACGACGAGCTTCGTTGCGACTCTTATCTTCATGGCCGGCGTTCTGTTGCTCGTAAGGCGCGCTCTTGCGCCGCTCGATGCGCTTGCGCAAGGCCTGACGCGCCTGGAGCAAGGACAGGCCAATGTTCGATTGACTCTCGCCGGCGCGAGGGAATTCGGCATGATCGCGTCGCGTTTGAATTCGCTCGGCGCGACGCTCGACCGCGTCCGCGGAGAAAACCAGGCGCTTCTGGAAAAGCTCGTCAGAGTCCAGGACGATGAGCGCCGCGGAATCGCGCGCGATCTTCACGACGAAGCAGGACCGTGCCTGTTCTCCATACGCGCGAGCGCATCGACCCTTTCGGAGGCGATGTCCGATTCAAAACTTGATGTGGGCCTAGCGCGCAAGGCTGTTCAAGAGATTCAGAAGGCAGGCCAGGCCCTTCAGGACGTGGTGCGCCGGATGCTGGATCAGTTGCGGCCGCCCGGCCTGAGCGAGCTGGGCCTTGAAGCCGCGCTGCAAAGTCTTGTCGTCAATTGGCGGGGCGTGCGCGACGATCTCGCGCTGATGCTCGAAAGCTCGGGCGATCTCGCGCTTCTTGACGAAGCCGTTGCGCTCACGGCCTACCGCGTTGTCCAGGAGTCGTTGACGAATATCTATCGGCATTCTTCGGCGACTTGGGCGAAGGTGAGCGTCTCGCTTGAACGACCGCCCGCAATCGACGGCAAACCTGCAGAAGAAGCTGATAGGCTGCACATAATCATCGAAGACAATGGGAT
>CAZCJY010000090.1:7748-9814 GCA_964498975.1 uncultured Methylocystis sp. | reverse complement strand
AAAAAACTAGCGCGCGCCCTGTCGGGCGCGCGGCCTAATCTCCGCAGACTTGTCGTAAATCCGCCGATATCGTCAGCGATCGTTGATCGTCACTAGGCGACCGGCGAAAACGCCTCCGTCGGTGGCGATCGGGGTCGACTTTTGCGCGGGCGAGCCAATCGGCAGCGCAAAGCCAAGAACGAAAGCCGCCGTCGCCATCGCGGCGACGAGCAGAAGGGAAACGCGAAACTGCCTGCGCGCCGAATCTCGGTCAAAGCTGCGCGTGAAGGCGGGCTCCATCTGATCCTCAAATTTATCAACGAGCGACATTTTTCCAGTTCCTCTCGGCACTCGCCCTTTATTTGTGACGCTTGCGCCTGCTCCCCGCAGCGGCCGTACGACAACCCGTCGTGCAGCAGCGTCTATGGGTAGTAACGAGGATCGGCAAAAAAAGTTGCATGCCTTTTCGGAATTTTTATAAATTTTTAAGTAATGGCCAGAAACTGGTTACTGGAGCGCTAGTGATTCGCATCAAATTGATTCGGTAGGCCGTCAAATCCGGCGTCCGGACCCGGCTAATTCCGCTCGGCGGCTACGTCGAAGCGCCGCTTTGGCGGGAGCGCGTGGCGCGCCGTCGAGGCAAAGAGCAGCAGCAGCGCAACCACCCCAAGCGGCATCGGCAGAGCCGTCGCGACAGGCCGCGCCAACAGCGGCGCGACATAGGCTAAGGCGAGCGCCGATTTTTCGAATGGCCGAAAGCCCTTATCCAAACCATGCGACGCAAGAAGCGCGATCGCGGGCGCGAACGCCGTCAGGTCGTAATCGAGCGAGTAGGGGGTCGAAAGCAGCGTCGCGCCGATAGCGCCCGCGGCCTTCACGCGCGCATCAGCGCCGGAGCGGACGAGCCAGACAAGCGCAGCCAGCGCCATAACCGTGACGGCGCTTTGCCAGAAATAGGCGGTCGCGACATCGGCGCCGAGAAGCCTCGCCGCCGCGAAAACGCTTTGGATCTTTTCGAATCCCGTCGCTCCCTGCTCGATGACGGCTTCGCGGGTGAAGCTCAGGCTTGCAAAAAATGCGCGCCAGCTTTCGACGCCGAAGGCGGCGATGCTCGCCAAGGTCATGACGGCGAGCGTTCCTGCGGCCGCGCCGATGGCGCGCCAACGCCCATCCAAAAGCAGGAAGAGAGGCAGGCAGAGGCCGAACTGCGGCTTATAGGCGAGCAGCGCGAAGAGGACGCCGGCGAGAAGCGGCCGCCGATCCAGACAGTAGAAGCCGCCTCCCAACAGCGCCGCTGTCAGGAAGCCGTTCTGGCCGTGACCGAGGTTGATGATTACCGCCGGGTAAGCGAGGGCGGCGCTCACGACGAATTTTGGCGCGATGACGGAGTCGCGCATGATCGCCGCCATCACCAGCAAATAGAGAGCAAGGGTGGCGCCCTGCCAAAGGAGCAGCGCCTGCAGATAGGGCAGATGCGCGAGCAGGGCGGCGGGCGCGAGAAAATAGGGCGGATAGTGCCAGCCAAAAACGCCGCTCTGCGCGCCGAACTCTTGGCGTTGCGCGGCGATGTGGCGGGCAACGTCGTAAGGCATGTCCGGATTTCCGGCGAGCGTCTCCTTGCCGGCGATCCAGACCTGGCTGAAGTCCGAGCCGAGGGGCAACTGGTTTGGCCCCATCCTCCCATCCGAGAGCGCGACGACGGCGATAATCGCAGCGCCAAAGATCGCAAGCAGGATCAGTGGATAGACGCGCAGGCGCTCCGGCGTCAGCCAGTCTCCGCTGCGCAAGCTCCTCCACATGGGGCGTCTCTCGATGTGCGGAGCACAAGATGCGACCGCTCCACTGCGAGAATAGCCGCGATCGGTTAATCGCTCCGGAATCCGAGCAGACCCATGCTTCACGAATTTCATTGCTCGCTCATGGCCTGCAAATTATGGTGCAATGCACATATTCCCGCATAGGACTCCGACTGCTATGACCTTCCTCGCCAACGCCTTGTCGCGCGTAAAGCCCTCCGCCACGATCGCGGTGACGCAGAAAGCGCGCGATCTTCGGGCGCAGGGCCGCGAGGTGATCAGCCTCTCCGT
>CAZCJY010000090.1:0-7738 GCA_964498975.1 uncultured Methylocystis sp. | reverse complement strand
CGACACGCCCAAGCATATTTGCGTCGCCGCCAAGGCGGCGATCGACCGAGGCGAGACGCGCTACACGCCGGTCCTCGGCATCCCGCCCTTGCGCGAGGCGGTGGCGAAGAAATTCAAGCGCGAGAACGGCCTCGACTACAAGGCGTCCGACACGATCGTCGGAACGGGCGGCAAGCATATTCTGTTCAACGCTTTTCTTGCGACGCTGAACCCGGGCGATGAAGTGATCGTTCTTGCGCCTTACTGGGTGAGCTATCCCGAAATGGTCGCGATCTGCGGTGGAACGACCGTCTATGTCGAGACGCGGATGGAGGATGGCTTCAAACTCCAACCCGAAGCGCTCGAGCGTGCGATCACGCCCAAGACAAAATGGCTGGTGCTCAACTCCCCGTCCAACCCGTCCGGGGCCGCCTATAATCGCGACGAGATGAAAAAGGTGACGGACGTGCTGCTGCGCCATCCGCAGGTGCATGTGCTCACCGACGACATCTATGAGCATCTCGTCTATGGCGACTTCAAATTCGTCACCCCGGCTCAGGTCGAGCCGGCGCTGATGGAGCGAACGCTGACGATGAACGGCGTCTCCAAGGCCTACGCCATGACCGGCTGGCGCATCGGCTACGCCGCCGGCCCCAGCGCGCTGATTAAGGCCATGGACCTGCTGCAGGGGCAGCAAACATCCGGCGCATGCTCGATCGCGCAATGGGCGGCGGTCGAGGCGCTGGAGGGGCCGCAGGACCATCTCGCGATGTTCCGCCAGGCGTTTCAGGAGCGGCGCGACCTCGTCGTCTCCATGCTCAATCAGGCGAAATATCTAAAATGCCCGACGCCCGAGGGGGCCTTCTATGTCTTCCCTTCCTGCGCCGAGGCGATCGGCCGCAAGACGCCGCGGGGCAGGGTCATCGAGAGCGACGAGGATTTCGTCACCGAGCTGTTGGACGCGCAGGGCGTCGCGGTAGTGCATGGCTCGGCCTTCGGCGCTGGGCCGAACTTCCGCGTCTCCTATGCGGCGTCGAACGCGCTGCTCGAGGACGCCTGCCGCAAAATTCAGACTTTCTGCGGCAGTCTCGTTTGACGCGGCGCCATTTCATGCGTTGCGCATTGCGTCCATCGTTCTAAACTGACGATATTGCGCCTCACGCGGCGGGTTTTGCGCGAGCGCGTCGCCAGCCGAGCTAGCAGCTCGACGGGAAAAACGCGTTAGACCGAATAGCTGGCGGCCGTCGGCGTTTCGAGGAAACGTCAGCGGCGCCGAGCGCTTGCAGGAGATACGCGTCCATGACGATTTTCGCTCTCGTTTTCCTCGCCCTTCTCAGTGCGCTGATCGCCTATATCTCGTTCCTGCCAGACAGTTTCCGCATCGCGCGGTCGACGGTGATAGACGCGCCGCCGGAGACGGTCTTCCGCCACATCAACGACTTCCACAATTGGGTCGACTGGTCGCCCTGGGCGAAGCTCGATCCCAATATGAAGTCCGAATATGGAGGCACGCCGCAGGGCTATGGCGCGACATATTCATGGTCCGGCGACAAGCAGGTCGGCGTCGGCAATATGTCGATTGTCGAAAGCCGCCAGGGCGAACGCGTTCGCATCAAGCTTGAATTCCAGAAGCCTTTTAAGACGAAGAATGACGTGCAGTTCGATCTCAAGCCATTGGGCGAGGACCGCACGGAGGTGACCTGGGCGATGTCGGGACGCCATGAGTTCATCGGAAAAGCGATGTACAAATTTATGAACATCGATAAAACGCTTGGCCAGCAATTCGACCAGGGCCTCGCCGATTTGAAACGGGCCGTCGAGTCGCAGCCAAGAATCGCCGCGACCTGACGCAGATCAACGCCAGCAAAAATGCGGCGCGAACTTTCGGTTCGCGCCGCTTTCATTTCTCAAGGCGCCTGCTCCATCATTTCCTCGACATGCTCCCAATTCACGAGATGGTCGAGGAACGCCTTCAGATAGTCGGCGCGGCGGTTGCGGTAATCGATGTAATAGGAATGCTCCCACACATCGGCGACGAGGATCGGATAAGCGCCGTGGATGAGCGGATTCTCCGCATTGGGCGTCTTACGCAGCGCAAGCTTTCCGTTCTTGCTCTCGAGCCAAATCCAGCCGGAGCCGAATTGGGCGAGACCTTCTTTTTGAAAATCCTCTTTGAACTTCTCGACGGAGCCAAAGGCGTCGACGATCGCCTTCGCGACCTTCTCAGGAATGGCGCCGCCGCCATTCGGCTTCATCCACTTCCAATAGTGGTGGTGGTTGTAATGCTGAGCGACATTATTGAAAATCGGCGTATTGCGGTTGTAAGCCGTGACGATCACTTCCTCGATCGGCTTGCCCTCGTATTCAGTGCCCTTAACCAGATTATTGGCGTTGGTGACGTAGGTCGCATGATGCTTGTCGTGATGATATTCGAAGGACTCGCGCGACAAATAAGGCTGCAGAGCGTCATAGGGGTAAGGCAGATCTTCCAGGGTGAAGGACATAATTCTCTCCCGAACGGTGGCGGCGAGCAAAGCCTGTGAGCCGCAGCTCCACGCGCTTAACTAGACCCGGGCGCTGCGCGCGGCAATATCGGGAGAGGGCGGAAGCAGCCTGTTATCGCGTCATTCCTGACACAAAAAAAAGCATGGCCCGGACAGCGCCGAGCCATGCCGCCATATTCACGCCGCTTACTCTTAGGCGATTGCGTCGCCCGTTTGCGTCTTCTTGCTCGACTTCGCGCGCAACGCGAGCCAAAGCAGACCGATAAGCGAGACGAAGCCGACGCCGTAGAGGATATATTCGAGCATCCCCCAGAATGTGTAGAGCCCGACCGAGAACGGGAAACGCGACACCCATTCATTGCCGAGATCGTCTCGCACCGTGACGATGCCGACATAATGGCCGGCGTCTTTGAAGTCATGTTCGAAGGTCATGGTGCCGTTGCGATAGACCTTCGGTTCGACATAGGCGACCGTGACGGCGTCGAGATTGGCTTTCTCCTTCTCTTCGCCGACGTCCTTCACCACGCGAATGCCGATAGCCATGTCCCGCAGATCGGGCGAAACGGCGGTCAGCGCAATGACTGTCGGCCCCGTTTTTGCGATGTCCTCGCAGAACTCCGCCTCCTCGCCCGAACGCTGATAGCCGATGAAATGCATCGTGTTCGGGCCGATCCGCAGCACGCATTCATCCTGTTCGAGCCTGACGCCGCCATGCGCCAGAGCGGCCGACGGCGCGCCAATGACGGCGGCGGCCGCTAAGAACGCCGCAGCCAACAGGCCGCGCCTTATAGATAGACTCACCATCGATAGGTCTCCCCAGATTATAAAGCAGCCGACGTAAACCGGTTCCCCGCGCTCTCGGCCTGTGAAGAAAATGTTTGTATTGCCCATAATTTATACGATGCGACATCCAGACGCATCCAATAGATACTTTTATCTATTTGATTATAAATAATTATTTGTGTCACGGCCGCCGATCGTGAGAAAGCTGAAACTGCTACATATTGATGTTAAATATCATAACATACATATATGTTGGTTTTTTCGTTCGGGGCCTTCAAATTAATGACATATAGCTCAAAGTATTTCCTGGATCCCCGAAGTCGATGCGGCTGCGTGGCGGCGCGCGCGGCTTGTGTTAAATTCGCATGCGAGAAATTGCGGGATAATTGCGGGCAGTCATGAAACGTCGCGGTTGGAGCGTCTTTGCGGTCGGGCTTTTGCTGGCGCTCTTCGGCCTATACGGCATGTGGGCGGGGTGGGATCATATCCAGCTTGAACGTGGATGGAGCCAGTTCATCGGCGGCGCGACGGCGGTTTCGGGCGGCGTCGTGACAATGGCGCTTGGCCGCGTCATCGACGCGCTAGGGGACGTCGCAGAGCTGCTGGGGGCAAAGGCGCCCAAGGCCGCAAGTTCCGAGGCGGCGCCTACCGTCGAGAGTGGCGGCGTGCGCGCGCCCGGCCGATCGGAGTCGTCGGCCCAGGGGTCGCCCGTCGAAGTAGACCGCTATGTCTCCAACGGCGCGGTCTATGTGATGTTCTCCGACGGTTCGGTCGAGGTGCATAGCGAGGGGGGCGCGCAGCGCTATCCGTCGCTCGCAGCGTTGCGCGCGGACGCGGGAATCCGCCGCCGCTGACATGGCGGTCGCTTACGCGCGGCCCGACCCCCAGATCAGAAACAACGCAGCGTCGCCGGGCATGCCGTCCGGGAAATCGACGATCTGCGCCGCGATGCGGAAGCCGCGCGGCTGAAGTTCGTTGCGCCAGCGGTGAAAAACGTCGGCCGGTTCGCCGCGCAGCGTTGGGGGCCAATGCGGGTCCGGCGCATTGATGGCGCGTCCGCCATCGGTGCAAAGCTGCGACGGAAAGCGGATCAGCATATGTTCGGCCAGTCCAGCCGCCGCACTGCGGCGCGCCTGATGCAGCATCTCGCGCCACTGGCTCTCAGTTAGCCGCCGCTTGGCGAGTTCGCGGATGTGCTGGTCGCGCAATTCAGCCACGGCGCGTTGACGCTCCTCGCGATCCAATTCGAGTTGGCGTTCGTGCGCTGCGACAAGTTCGCGAAACTCCGTCGCAGTCGCCACGGCGCAGCGATCATGTTGCTGCTGCGGAATGGAAATGATGGGGCGGCGCTCGCGCGCCTCCACGGCGGCGGCGCTTCCCGCCATCGCGTCCAGCAATTCCTTGCGCAGCACCAGACCAATAATCTTGTGGCCTTCGACGACGGGAATGCGCTTAAGGCGATGGCTCTCCATCAAGCGCACGACATCGGGAAGATTGGCGACATCCGGCACGGAGATCGCGGGCGACGTCATCACGTCGCGAAGCGCTCGCCCATTGGCGTGGAACGTGGGCTTTAACCTGTTGCGCAGAAGAAATTCTGGAATGTCGCCCAGTTCGGCGGAAATGCTTTGCGCGCTCGTCTCTTCAAGATTGCTGCGGGTGACGATGCCGATGGGCGACAGCTTGTCGTCCACGACCGGAACGGCGCCCAAACCGCAGTCGGCGAGCAGCTTCGCGACATAGTCGAGATCGGCGTCGACCGTCACATAGGGAAAGTCGCTGTTCATCAGATCGCGCGCGATCATTCCACCGCCTGGCCTCCGAATTTAAACGCTCACGCCGATAATTCGATCGTCACCGGCACATGGTCCGACGGACGCTCCCAACTACGCGCGTCGCGCAGCACGTCGAGACGCTCGAGCCCGCCGCCGAGCGCCTCGCTGACGAGAATATGGTCGAGCCGGCGACCGCGGTTCGACGCCTCCCAGTCGGCGGCGCGGTAGCTCCACCAAGTATAGAGCTTTTCGTCCGCCGGCACGAAATGCCGCATGGCGTCGATCCACGCGCCCGCCTGAAATACATTGGTGAGCTTTTCGACCTCGACCGGCGTATGGCTGACGACTTTCAGCAGCGCCTTGTGGCTCCATACGTCATGCTCCAGCGGAGCGATGTTGAGATCGCCGACCAGCACGACGCGTCCGCGCGCGACGTTCTCAGTGACGATCCAGTCCCGCATCTCGTCGAGGAAATCGAGTTTGTGCAGGAATTTTGGATTTATCTCGACGTCCGGTTCGTCGCCCCCTGCGGGAACATAGAAATTATGCAGGGCGATCGGCCCGCTGTCGGATTCGACCTCCACGCAGATATGGCGCGCATCGCCTTTCTCGCAGAAGTCGCGCTTCTCGATGAAGCGTAGCGGCCGTTTCGATATGACGGCGACGCCGTGATAACCCTTCTGTCCATTGATCGCGACATGCTGATACCCGAGCGAATGGAAATCCTTGAGCGGAAATTCGGAATCGCGGCACTTCGTCTCCTGCAGACACAATACGTCGGGCGTCCGGCTTTTGAGAAACTGCGCGACCAGCGGCATGCGCAGGCGAACGGAATTGATGTTCCAAGTCGTGATTTTCAAAGTCGCTGCTTTCAGGTTTTAGCTTTTGGCCTTGTCGCCGCCGAAGAGGAAGGGCGCGACGTCTCTCACGCCGGGCTGCTTTTCAGCGATGAACGGAGTAGGGCGGCAGACCGCCATGGCGGAGAGGCCGACGCGTGCGGTGAGGAGGCCGTTGAGCACGCCTTCGCCAAGTCTCGCCGAGATGCGCGCGGCGATGCCATGGCCCAGCGCTTGTTGCAGCAGGGAATCGCCCACAGCCATGCCACCGGTGATGGCGAGATGCGCGCCGACCGAGCGCGCGAGTTTGAAGAAGCCGAAAAGTCCCGGACGCCCGCCATAGATTTCGGCGATGCGGCGCATCAGCACGATCGCCTGGCCGACGACGAAAAGCACGCCGATGAGCGCGCGCGGGCTGATCGCGGTGACGACGGAAACGCGCTTGGCGGCGCCGGCGATCTCGCGCCGCGCCTGCTCGTCGAGCGGCGCAACGAGATTGCGCTCGGTAAGCGTGATGAGGTCGCGGCCGTCGATGATCTGCTTCACATAGTCGTTGATGAGCGCGCGGGCGCGGCCGGTTTCAGGGCGGTCGTCATAGAGCCCGCATAGTTCGGCGACACGCGCGCGCGCCGCTTTGACGTCGTCGCCGGCGTGCGCTTCCGCAAGCGCGGCGTGCAATTTGGCGATGCGGCTCTGCCGCGCGATTGCGCGAAACTCGCGCGTGACCGAGATCATCGCCGCGACGGCGGCGAGGCCCGCGAGAGTCAGGCCGATGGTTCCCAGAATGGCGGAGCGGGTAAAGAGGTCTTCGACGAAGTTCCACACCCACATGGTCAGCGCGAGCGACAGCAGGCCGGTCAGCGCCGACATGAAGACGCCGCCCCAAGAAAGAACATAGCGGCGCAACAGTCCGTTCGCCTGCGCCGCCTCGACGGCGGCTTCGTCCCCGGTCACGCTGTCGGCGAGCTCCGCCGCCTCGCGCGCGAAGGCGTCATATTCCGCTTCGATCACCTCCGCGCCAGCCTTTTTGGCGTCGTCGGTCGGCGCCGCAGCCGTCGTCTTTGCAGTCACCGTCTGATCGCCGGCGAGGCGGAATGCGCGTGGACGCGGTCTGCGATCTGTGTCGGTCATGCGTGGTTCCGGCTTCCCAGCCTTCCTTTACCGCTTCGCCTTCGAAAACGGGAGGCGCGTCATCATAGCAGAGCGTCAAAAGGGACATTTTCCCGCAAAACGCGCGCTTGAACCGCCAGATATAAGCGCTCCATCTCGAAAACGCCCGGTTGCGGCGCGCTGGAGGCTCCTTTAGCATCTTGCAGCCGCCGAAGGCGCTTCCGCCGCCAAAGAGTTTCGCGTTTTCATCCATGAACTCCATCGTTTACGACGCCCTCGCTTTCGCGATCGGCTATCTCCTGGGCTCAATTCCTTTCGGCTTGTTGCTCACGCGCCTCGCGGGAACAACCGATCTGCGGGCGATCGGGTCCGGCAATATCGGCGCGACCAATGTGCTGCGCACCGGGCGCAAGGACCTCGCGGCGGCGACTCTGCTGCTCGACGCCTTGAAGGGGACCGCAGCGGCTCTTATCGGCGCGTCGCTCTCCCCAGAGGGCGGGATGATCGCGGCCTTCGCCGCCTTCATCGGCCATATCGCGCCTGTTTGGCTTCAGCTTAAGGGCGGCAAGGGCGTCGCCACTTTTCTCGGCGCGCTCTTCGGCCTGCACTGGCCGACGGCGCTCGCCTTCTGCGCCGTCTGGCTCACGGCCGCCGCCGTGTGGCGCTATTCGTCGCTGGGGGCGCTGTTGGCCAGCGCGGCGGCGCCGGTCGTCCTGCTCCTGTCGGGGCGCGGCGGCGAGGCGCTCGTCGT
>CAZCJY010000089.1:0-9826 GCA_964498975.1 uncultured Methylocystis sp. | reverse complement strand
GGCGCCCGGCTGGGGCAGGAACAGTTTCGCGCCGATCGCGCCAGCGGTTTCTACGAGATGACGGCGATCAGCCACATCGGGCCAGCTCTCGCCTATTTGGCCCAGATCAAGGCGAATGGCGATCCGCGCTGGAAGGCGCGCCTCGCCTCCTTGCAGGCGCATGTCGCGCAGGTTCGCGCGCTTAATCAGCGCTCTGCGAACAACTGGCTCGATCAGTTGAACCAACCCGCCTGGAGCGCGCGCAAGGCGCAGATTCGCGACATGATCGATTATGCCTGCGCCCGCACATTGGATTATATCGGCTCTCTCGGTAAGGGCGACCGCTTCACCGTCGCTGGGGTGAACGATGATTTTTTCAACGGCGCATCGGCCCGGCATCCGATCCGATTCATCAATGTGATGATCGGCACGTTCATGCTCGAAGCGCTGCGCGGCGCTTCGAACGTCCATGACTCGCTCGCCCGCCTCAAACTCGACTGGCCGCATGCGATGGTCCTGGTGAGCAGCCGCGCCGGAACCAACGTCTCGTCAGGACTGACCGAAGGGACCAATTGGCTGGCGCTGTTTCTGAAGGCGGCGTCCGGTTTCACCCTGCCCGACGATCGGATAAAGATCGTCCCCTATGCCGAAGTGCGGCCCTCACTGGGCCAACCGCAGTTGGCGCCGGAGGACCTCAGTTATTATGTGCAGCGTGTTTGGGGCCCGTTGTTCTATCGCAAACTCGTTTCCGATCAGGCGTTCGCGGGCATCTCAACGATCTACCTGCCAGACCGCCCGCCGCTGCCAGGGGACTATTTCGTGACCAAGGCCGGCGCGATCGATCAGTTCATGATCCGCATGAAGCACTCGCTGCGCGATTCGCGCGAAATGCTGTCCAACACGGTCGCGTTCTGGATGGTGCAGGAATTGGCGAACAAGAAGTGGGATCATGGCGCGGTGGACATTCCCGGCCTGACCACCGGCTTCCCGGCCGGCGTCACGGGATATCCAACGGCGGCCCTAAAGTAAGGGTTGCGCGCCCTTAGACATGGAGGCCGTTGCAAATGATCGGCATTATCGTCGCGCTCTTGAGCGTGTTGCTCCCCCTGGCGCATCTGGCGCTTAGCAAAGTCCCAAGGACCCGCGCGCGCGTCATTCGCCTCCTGCTGCTCTACGCCCTGGTGCTGGACGTTGGCGTCATCGGCCTGCCCCTTGGCTTCATCCCTCACGTGTTCTTCGCCGACCAGACCGCGCGAAGCATCGGCTGGCCGACGGGAAGCCCGTTCCAGTTCGAGGTTGGCGTTCACGACGGCGCTTGGGGTCTTTTGGGCTTCCTCTGCCTTTGGATCGGTGGCTCGTTCTGGCTTGCGACCGGGCTTGGATGGTCAGTCTTCATGCTCGGCGCGACCTATGGCCATGTCGTACAGACGCTGCGAGAAGGAAACTATGCGCCTTACAACTTTCTGACGATCTTCTCAGACGGTTTTATAGCGGTCTGGCTGCTCGCGCTTTTGTATCTCCATCACCGCTGGGGAGCGAAGCAGGATTGAGCCGGAGGCGAAGTGCGGCAAGACGCTTCCGGCTTCGCGCGGGCTCGGCTACCCTTTCCGGCGAGGCGACCGGATGGGCCATCTGGGCGCCGCAACTCCATACGATTTTGTGAGACCCGGGATGGACACGAAGATCGACGCAATCGCCGAACGCATCTATCGCTTTTCGACCTTCGCGCCGGAGATCGCGGCGCCGGCCGGTTTCACATTCAATCAATATCTCATCGACGCCGAAGAGCCGCTGCTGTTTCATTGCGGTCCGCGCATGATGTTTCCATTGGTCTCGGCGGCCTTGACCACGATCATCCCGATCGAGCGGTTGCGCTGGATTTCCTTTGGCCATGTCGAGGCCGACGAATGCGGTTCGATGAATCTGTGGCTTGCGGCGGCGCCGAGGGCGCAAGTCGTCCATGGCCATACAGCATGCATGGTGTCTCTCAATGATTTGGCCGATCGGCCGCCGCGCGCGCTTGCAGATGGCGAGGTTCTCGATATCGGCGGAAGGCGCGTGCGCTATATCGATACGCCGCATGTGCCGCATGCGTGGGAATCTGGCCTCATCTATGAGGAGATCACCGGCATGCTGTTCTGTGGCGATCTGTTCACGCAAGTTGGGCAAGCCGGCCATGGCCAGCGACAACGTCCTGGAGGCCGCGATCGCGGCGGAGAACGCCTTTCAATCGACCGCGCTGACGCCAGCCACGGGGCCAACCATTCGCATGCTGGCGGCGCTCAAACCGAGCCGTCTCGCGGTGATGCACGGGTCGAGCTATGATGGCGACTGCGCCGCCATGCTTGCGGAACTTGCGGCCTATTATGAAAAGGCGCTTGCGGAGAAGACAGCAAACGCCTGAATTGGGCGCGCCGCAGGCAGACGCGCGCTAGTCTGCCCCTCGCCCGCCCTGGAGCCGCCAAGCGAACCGCCATGTTGAATCTCCCAACCGTCGTGATCTGCGTCGACCACGGCTCGGTCACGGGCGGCCAGGCGAAGGTCGCCATCGAGAGCGCGCTCGGGCTCAAGGCGGCGGGCGCGCGGGTGATCTTTTTCGCCGCCTGCGGGCCGGTCGATGTGCGCCTTGGGGCGGCCGGCGTCGAAACCCGCTGCCTCGACCAATACGACATTCTGAACAATCCGTCGCGGCTAGACGCGGCGAAGCAGGGAATGTGGAACGCCGCAGCCGCGCGCGCGCTGGCCGAAACTCTCGCGCCGCTGCCGCGCGACGCGATCGTGCATGTGCATGGCTGGGCGAAGGCGCTCTCGCCTTCCATCGCAGAGCCGATCCGCGCCTCGGGACTAGCGGCGATCTATACGATGCACGAATATTTCCTATATTGCCCCAACGGCGGCTTTTACAATTTTCCGCAAAACGCCGTCTGTCATTTGCGCCCCATGTCCGCGGCGTGCTGGATGACGGATTGCGACTCGCGCAACTACGCCTTCAAGCTCTGGCGCAACGCTCGGCTCTTCATCGCGCAGCATGTCGCGCATCTCGCCGAGGTTTTTTCCGACATCGTGCTGCTGTCCGATTTGCAGGAGCAGGTTCTGGCCTACGCGCCGCAGCGCGCCGTCATTCATCGCGTCACGAACCCGGTGGAGGCCGAACCGCTTGGGCCGAAAACCGATCCCACAAGCGGCGATTTTCTCTTCGTCGGGCGCCTGTCGGCGGAGAAAGGCGCTTTTCTCTTCGCCGAGGCCGCGCAGCGCGCCGGCGCGACGCCGGTCTTCATCGGCGACGGACCGATTGCGGAAGAACTGCGCGCGCGTTTCCCGCAGGCTCGGCTCTTGGGCTGGCGCGCGCCGCATGAGGCTCGCGCAGCGATGCGCGCCGCACGCGCCCTGGTCTTTCCTTCGCTCTGGTACGAGACCTTCGGCCTCACCGCGCTGGAGGCGAAAGCGATGGGAACGCCCACGATTGTCGCTGACGGCTGCGCCGCGCGCGAAGCGGTCGAGGATCGCGTCACGGGCCTCTGGTTCAAGAGCGGCGACGTCAATTCGCTGGCCTCGGCGATCCGGGAAATGCAATCGGACGCGCTCGTCGTGCGCCTCTCGGCCCAGGCTTACGACGCCTATTGGGCCGCGCCCGCGACGCTGGAGCGCCATGTCGATGAGACGCTCGCCGTCTATCGCCAGATGCTGGCGCGCCGCGACGCCTGAGCGCGCATCGACGCGGCTTTGATCCTGCGGTAAGACCTTCGCGCAACCGCAGGGATGAAACATGAAACGCGCCTTCGCCCTTCTCGTCGTAGGCTTGGCCGCCGCGCTCTCGCTCGCAACGCCGTCATTAGCCGCCGACAGGCTGCGCGTCGCGCTGCAGAAGACCGGCACGCTCGGCTGGGAGCTCGCCGTCATCAAAGCCTTCGGCCTCGACAAGGAAGCGAGACTCGACATCGACGCGACCGAACTCGCCTCGACCGAGGCCGGCAAGATCGCCATTCAGGGTGGCGGCGCCGACATTATCGTCTCCGACTGGCTGTGGGTGGCGCGCGAACGCGCGCAGGGCGCGAAACTCACCTTCTATCCCTATTCCTCCGCCATCGGCGCGGTGATGACCAAGAACCCAGCGATTAAGAGCGTGAAAGACCTCGCCGGCAAGAAGCTCGGCGTCGCCGGCGGTCCGCTCGACAAAAGCTGGCTGTTGCTCAAGGCCCATGCGCTCAAGAACGGCGTCGATCTTGAGAAAAGCGCGACCGTGGTTTACGGCGCGCCGCCCCTCATCGCCGAAAAGGCGCTGCAAGGCGAACTCGACGCGGCGCTCGAATTCTGGAACTTCGCCGCCGACCTCGAAGCGCAGGGCTTTACGCGGGCGATCGAACTCGCCGAAGTCGAGAAGGCGCTTGGCGCGAAAGGCGACGTCGTCGTCACCGGTTATGTTTTCGACGAAGGCTTCGCGGCGAAAAACAAAGACGCGCTGGCGCGCTTCTTCGGCATGACGAAGAAAGCAAAAGAACTGATCGCGACATCCGACAAGGCCTGGGCTGTCGCCGCGCAACGCATCGGCGCGAAGGACGCAAAGAGTCTCGATATTTATCGTAAGCGCCATGTCGCGGGCGCGCCGAAGCGCGCCGTCGCGCAAGAAGAAGCCGATGCGCGCGCGCTCTACCGTGCGCTCGCCGAAATCGGCGGCGAAAAGCTCGTCGGCCCCGGCAAGACGCTCGATCCCGGAACCTTCTACAAGGGCGCCGAGGGCAAGCCGCATTGATCCGCCTCGTCTCGCTCGCGGCGCTGCTCGGCCTGTGGCAGGCCGCCGCCCTCCTGTCCGATCCGCGCCGCCTGCCGGGACCATTGCTCGTCTTCGAGACGATCTATGAGGAGGCGCGCTCCGGCGCGCTCTTCTCCAATCTCGCGATCACCCTGGCGCGCGTCGCCGCCTCCTTCGCGCTCGCCATGAGTCTTGGCGCGGCGATCGGCTATCTCATGGGGCGCGACAGGCTCGCCGACCGGCTGCTCGATCCCTGGCTCGTCACGCTGCTCAATCTACCGGCGCTCGTCGTCATCGTGCTCGCCTATGTATGGGCCGGCCTCACCGAGGTCGCAGCGATCGGCGCCGTCGCGCTCAACAAGCTGCCGAACGCCGTCGTCGTCGTGCGCGAAGGCGCCCGCGCGCTCGATCCGCAGCTCGAGGACATGGCGCAGGTGTTTCGTTTTTCGCGCGCGGCGCGGCTCAAGCATCTCGTCTTGCCGCAGCTTGCGCCCTATCTTGCGGCGGCGACGCGCTCCGGCCTGTCGCTTGTGTGGAAGATCGTGCTCGTCGTCGAGCTGCTTGGCCGCTCCAATGGCGTCGGCTTCGAGATCAACATGGCGTTCCAGCTTTTCGACATGAAGCTGCTGCTCGCTTACGCCCTTCCCTTCGTCGCGCTGATGCTCGGCGTCGAAAACTTCCTGGTGCAGCCAATTGAACGACACGTCTCGCGCTGGCGGCGCGGCGTCTCTCGACGTCACGATCGCGGCTAAGGATTATCATTCGGGAAGCGGGCGTCCCGCGCGCGCGCTCGAAGAATTGCGCCTGACGCTTCCCGCCGGACAGGCCGGCGCGGTCGTTGGTCCCTCGGGGTGCGGCAAGACGACCTTGCTGCGGCTCATCGCCGGACTCGACAAGGATTATGTCGGCGAGATCGTCCTGCCGGAGCATGGGCGCCTCGGCATGGTCTTTCAGGAGCCGCGGCTGCTGCCCTGGCGCAGCGTCGTCGACAATATCCGCATCGCCGCGCCGCAGGCGAGCGAAGCGGAGATCGCCGCGCTCATCGACGAACTCGGACTGACCGAGCACGCCGCGCATTTTCCGCGCGAATTGTCGCTCGGCCTTGCGCGCCGCGTCGCGCTCGCCCGCGCGCTGGCGGTCAAGCCCGATCTGCTGCTGCTCGATGAGCCGCTCGTCTCGCTCGATGCGGCGCTCGCGCGCGATTTGCGCGAGATGATCGCGCGGCTCATCGACGAGCGGCGCATCACGACGCTCATCGTCACGCATGATCTTCGCGAAGCGATCGAGCTGGCGGACAAGATTTTTCTGTTGTCGCCGCGCCCCGCACACGTCGTCGCGACGCTCCAATCGCCGGCGCCGCGCCGTAGGATGACAAGGGAAATCGCCGAGCGGTTGGAAGGGCAAGCCCATGCGGCGCTCGACATGCAGCGGCGCTAGAACGCTTACGCCGAAGCGGATATTCAGAAACGGGGGCCGACGCCGGTCAAATTCCCGAGTGTCGCCGCGAGATTTTCCGCGGCGATCCCCTCCGCCCGGCCGATCTTCTTGGCGTCGAAAGTGTCGGGCAATATCGGGCCATAGCACTCCATCTCGAAGAGATCGCCGGGATGGGCGGTGATCGTCACCGAGCGCACGCCGCGCGGATTGGGATGCAGCAGCCTCAAGCTCACATGCGCGTCGTCGGTGTCGTAAGCGCGCACGCCGAGCGCAATCAGCCGCGCCTGGCCGCCCAGATGGGCGATGACATTTTCATAGAGCGAACCGGCAGCCATCGATCGCCACCAATAAAGCCATAAGGCGACCATCATGCAGATGCTTTGCCAATAAATCGTAAGACGAATTGGTTAAGGCGTGCTCACCAGGGGATGTCCTCGCCCCGATAATCGAGGTAGCGGCCGGAGTCGGTCGGCGTCAGCGCGTCGGCGACCTTGATAATGCCCGCCACGCTGTCGCGCACATCGAGCGTCGCATCAGGGCCGCCCATGTCGGTGCGGACCCAGCCGGGATGCATGACAATGACGGCGACGCGCTCGGGCTTCAGATCGGCGGCGAGACATTGCGCGATCTTGTTGAGGCCCGCTTTTGAGACGCGATAGGCGACGTTGAAAGTGCCGTCGAGCGACATCGAGCCGAGAATGCTCGACATCATGATGATGCGCGGACGAGCGCTGCGCTTCACCAGCGGCAGAAAGGCCTGGACGACTCGCAACGGACCGAGCGTATTGATCGAGAGGAGATCGAGCGCGCCGTCGAAATCCATGTCGAGCGAAGATTGCCGCTGCGGGCCATAGGCGCCGGCGTTGGCGATGAGCACGTCGATCGGATCGCTTACCTGCGCAGCGGCGGCGCGAATGGCTGGTTCGTCGCGAACGTCGAAATGTAGCGTCGCGGCCTCCGGCACGGCATCTTTTAGCGCCGCAAGGCCCTTGGCGCTGCGCGCGCTTGCCGTGACGCGCTCGCCGCGCGCCGCGAGTTGGCGCGCGGTCTCCAGTCCGATGCCGCGGCTCGCGCCGGCGATGAGCCAATGGGACATGACGCCTCCCCTACGTAATTTGTTTTCAAATCCCTTTACCGGCTTTGAATATAGCGCGTTCGCCGCGCCCGACAGGGCTTGCCCGAGATTGTGAGGCGGCGCAGTATTCCGCGGGCGTTTTCAAGGGGGCCCTTTCTACATGAACGATGTGACAATGGAGGCGCCGCAAGGCGCGCCGCTGGAGGCTCGCCCGGCGCATCCGCCCGTTTCGACGCCGACCGCGCCCGAGCCAGGCGATATTGTTTTCACGGGGTGCGATGATGAATTCCGCGATCTCGTGCGCAGGGGCGCGCTTCTCGAGATCGTCACCTTCGGCTTCTATCGTTTCTGGCTCGCGACCAATATCCGCCGACACTTATGGTCGCATACGATACTCGACGGCGACGCCTTCGCCTATCTCGGCACGGCCCGTGAACTCCTGATCGGCTTCTTCTTCGCCGTCGCGATCCTTGCGCCGGTCTATCTCGCTTCCTTCCTCCTGGGCGTCGAGGCCGAGCGCGAACTGACCTTCGCATCATCGCTCGTCGGCGTGTTCTTTCTCGCCTTTTGGCAGTTTGCGATCTATCGCGCGCGGCGCTACCGCCTCCATCGTACCGCCTGGCGCGGGTTGCGCTTCCATTTGGACGGCTCCGGCGTTTCATATGCGCTGCGCGCCATGGGCTGGGGCCTCGTCACGATCGTCACGCTGGGCCTGGCGCTCCCCTGGATGCAGGCGTCGCTGGAGCGCTATAAGATGCGCCACACTTATTATGGCGATCTGCGCGGCGATTTCGTCGGGACGGGCGGCGACTTCCTCAAACAGGGCTGGCTGCTATGGGTCTGCGCCGCTCTCGCGGCGGCTGTTTACATCGCGGGGCCGGTCCTCTATGGAAAAACGAAGGAAGGCGGCTGGCTCCTGTTGATGCTGCCGACGCTTCCCGCCATCGTCTTCACCTATGCGCGGTTCAAGGCCGCGCAGTGGAAATGGTGGCTGGAGGGCGTGCGCGTCGGCGATGTGCGGGCGACCTCAACGCTTCAACGCAACGCGCTCACCGGAAACTATTGGACCTTCGTCGGCCTTCTCCTCGGTTCGGTGGTAGCGGCTGTGTTCGCGGCGGGGTTCTCCATTATCTTCCTGCCCAAGATCGCTGGCGGCGTTTTCGCCGTCCTGCTCTATCTTGCGTTGATCATGCAATATTCGATCCTGTGGCGAATTTATTTCATTCAGCGTGTCTGGAAGATCGTGGTCAATTCGCTTACGATTCACAATCTTCATAGCGCGCAAGAGGTCACGATGCGGCTCGACGCGTCTTCGCCGACGGCGCTTGGCGAGGGCTTCGCCGACAGTCTCGACGTCGCAGGATTCTGACCGCGATGACTGAGCAATTCGAGGCGATCTATTTCGACGGCTTCGTCAGCAAGAAGCGCCGCGTCACGCTGACGTTCGCGTCCATGTTGGAGATTTGCGAGGACGGGGCCTTTCTCGTCGCCTGGCCTTACGCCGAGGTGCGGCGCATCCCCGCGCCGGCCGATGTGATGCGGCTGCGCGCCGTCGGCGCGGCGCAATTGGCGCAGCTCGACATCCGCGATCCAGATACACAGCGCGAAGTCGAACGCCATTGTCCCATGCTCGCGGGCGACAAGACGCTGCACGCCGACGGCTCGACGCTCAAAATCGTCGCCTGGTCGCTCGCCGCGACAGCGTCGATCGTCGGGCTCATTTGGTTCGGCGTGCCCTTCGCCGCGGACCGGCTCGCGCCGCTCGTGCCCGTGTCTTGGGAGAAGCGGTTTGGCGAGGCTGCGGAAGGACAGGTGCGCGAAATATTCGACGGCAAGAGCTGCGCTTCGCCGAAGGGCGCAGCCGCGCTCGAAAAGCTCTCGAAACGTTTGCAAGAGGCGTCCAGCCTTCGCCTGCCGGCGACGATCGAGGCGATCTCCTCGAAAACGCCCAACGCCTTCGCCCTGCCCGGCGGCAAGGTCTTCATTCTCGCCGGGCTATTGGAGAAGGCGCAGTCGCAAGATGAAGTCCTGGGCGTGCTGGCGCATGAACTCGGCCATTTGCAGAACCGCGATCATCTGCGCCGCATCATCGCCAATGGCGGAATCGCCTATCTCTTCGGCCTGCTCTTTGGCGACGTGGCCGGCGGCGGCGCCGTGGTCTTCGTCGGCAAGACTCTGCTCAATGCCGCTAATTCACGCGAAGCCGAGGCGCAGGCCGACGCCTTCGCGGCGCAAACCCTCGCCGGCCTCGGGCGGCCGGCGAAGCCGATGGGCGAATTGCTGTTGCGCGTGACGGGCAAGGAACAGGACGGTTTTCTCACCATCCTCCACGATCATCCCTTGAGTGAAGACAGGCTCGCCAAGCTCGCGGCGGCGGACAAGGGCGCCACGGCGCCGCCTGTCCTCACCGAAGACGAGTGGAAGGCGCTGAAGACGATCTGCGATTGAGCGGTCCGGTGCATGGCGCGCCCCCTCCCTGTCCCTCCCCCGCTCGCGCGGGAGAGGGGACGCGCGGCGTCGTTTCTCGCAAATTCTATGCAGCGCGAAGCCTGCTCCCTCTCCCGCAAAGCGGGGGAGGGTTGGGG
>CAZCJY010000088.1:8350-10011 GCA_964498975.1 uncultured Methylocystis sp. | reverse complement strand
GGGCAGTTGTCGGCTGGACCAGCTGCTGCTCAGATCAATCCGGAGGCGCTCCTACCGCCATCTCGCGGCGATCTGCCGCCCAGCACCATGGAAGATGTTCCGCAAACGCGATACGGCCAACCCGCTCCAGGTTATCGTCGCTCCCCTTATGGCCGCCGTGGTCAGTATCGTGGCCATCGGTTTATTGGGCGCCCTTAGGCGCGCCGCCTGAGGGCAAGCAGCGCGGCGCCCCGCTTCAGGTCATCGCTCCGAAACAGCATAGCTCCTGACGTTGACGCCATATTCGTCAAGCAAACGATTCATTGCCGCGGAAATATGAACGACTCTCGATGCTTTCTCATTCGACTGGCAGTCGTTCTTGAGGCCAACATATTTGGCATGTAGCGAGTTCGCTTCCTGATCGCCCACTGTCGAACGCACCTGATCGAGCAGCATCTTCACCTCATAACCACTGTGCTGCTTGACGAGAACGCATCCGATCAGGAGTTTTTGAGCAAATATCGGGGTCGATATAAGCGACGCGCCAATCAGAATCGCGCTGCAGCCCGCTACAATCCTTTTGCTCTTGGCTGACTTCGCCGGATCGTTCCTGGACATGACTTCCCCCTCTGCCCGAAGTTTGAAGGATGGCTGCGCTTACGCCGGCCGAATGTGCGTCAACGCACGCTCCTCGCTGTCCTGAACTAGGCCGACCTTCCGCATATCACCGCCAACCGCAAAATTTGCGCCAATTTGGGCTTTTGGGAGCTTGTGCGCGCCCATAAGTCGCGGCCGTCACAACGCCAGCATCTCGAACTTAGGGAAAGTTTGGTAGGCTGATTCTGGTGCGGCGAATCGAAAATGGAGATTTCCCATGGTTACGCCGCCCAAGGATCGTCTCGAAATCGTGCTGATGGCTGATCAAGCAGCGCCGATTCATTTTTGGGTTCAGTCACCCGCGGAGTTGGCTAAGCGAATTGAATTCGACAAAGAAAAGTCCACCCGCATCATTGGCGGCAGCGCGCTCTTTCTGATCGTTATCCTTTACTTTTTTCGGGAGGCGACTGCGATGCTTCTGCTACTTGGCCTGATCGTAATATTCCCGCTTAAGCTCGTTGGGATGGCGGGTTATTTTCGCGGAACCTGAATGTCGCGTCCAAAACCCGGCGCGATGTCGGGCTTTTCGAGGGCGACGCGAATGGCGGCGAGCGCACAAAAAACCCGGCCGTCCCAGACCGGGCTCAGTTATATGGGCTTGGACTCGAACCGGTGCGAGCGCCGGCACATGAGCGTCAACTAGGCGCCCGCTCGGCGAGTTCAAGCATGGCAGTGAAATGCAAAACGGCCCGAGCAGCCGGTGCGCCCACCCGAGGATGCCTTACAGGAATGGACCGTCTCGCCGCGCGTGAACCGCTCCGGCGTCGGCGATGACGACGCGAGCTTAATTGAGAGCGTCGAGGCGGCTGATTAATGAGGAAAGCGGGCCCCGCATCGGTAATGATGACGAGAGACCAGCAACGCGACCGCGATCGACGGGCCGACGCCGAGTCCTAAACGCCCCGCGTCGGCTAAATGTTGGCTAGAAGAAAAGGCCCAGGCAGCCGCCCGCGAGACCGCCGACGACGGCAGCGGCGATTGTGTTCGCCATGCCGCCAAGAGCGATATACGCGAGGCCACCGAGA
>CAZCJY010000088.1:0-8340 GCA_964498975.1 uncultured Methylocystis sp. | reverse complement strand
GTAAACGCTCTGGGTAACTTCGAGTTCTTTGCTAGCCATAATCGTCTCTCCTCCTTTTTCGAGAATCGCGCCTTGTTTTTTGTTTTCAGGCGGCGACGATGCGACGTTTCTAGACCCCCCGCTCTAGCTTGAGCGGGAAAAGAGCGGCCTCTGGCCCATTCTCATCGGCAAAAGGCCGCTAGACAGGGTCTCTCCGCATAGCCATGCGGAATGGAACTAACCTCGCGCGGCGATGCCGCGGGTCAACCCTCAATCATGCAAATTCTTATCAAATGAGAGGCCCCGCCTGTTCACCCCAGGTCGCGGGCCGCGACGGCATAAAAGAAGGATTGCCCCCCAGCAAACAAACCAACTAGGAGCCGGCTCTAGCCCGGCAAGGGCATCAATAGCCGGTTTAACACAAGCTAATCGTTTATCGCTGCGACAACCGCCTCCACCGTCTTATTCACACAGTCGCGAAAATGATCGCTTGCTGCGCCGTCGTGATTGTAGGCGATGAGGTCAAGCAGACATTGCTCGCCATGTTCCATTGTAAGGGTGGCGAGCGGAGGCCAAGGCGTGTCGGCCGGTTTTTGCGCCAAAAAGGATATTTCGTTTTCGAGCGCCCTGCGAGCGTTGTCGGGGAGAACGGCGACAACCTGACCATGAAAATACCTACGCAGGTTGTTGGCGGCGTGGCACAACAACGCCAAAGCTTCCTCGTCGGCGGACATTTCGATTAATTCTAGCTTGGTCATTGGCGTCACCCAGCCGGTTGCCGCCCCCCACTATATGAACGAAAGCGTTACCTTAGATTTGGGCGGCAAAATGTCCCGTTGTTGAATCAGCGAAAAACGGCCCCGCAATAAGGCGAGGCCGTCGAGGGGCAGAT
The DNA here is from genome assembly GCA_964498975.1 of uncultured Methylocystis sp. Taxonomy (GTDB): domain Bacteria; phylum Pseudomonadota; class Alphaproteobacteria; order Rhizobiales; family Beijerinckiaceae; genus Methylocystis. The sequence goes on along the minus strand of CAZCJY010000088.1, from coordinate 7,469 downwards.
TTATTGATTACCGGCGGTAACGGACAAATGGTCACGCAATTGGCGCCTGCGGTCAATTTGTACTTAAGGGCGAGGAAAATCTACGACTTTCGATCGCCCATCGACCGCTGCGACGATCGCGCGCGCCGTCCCTTCGATCCCAACTGCGAGCGGCAAGGAAGCGACACGGCGGCTTAGGCCTTCGAGCGACGGCCATTGTCGTAGTCGCGAACAACCAAAGGACTGCTGAGTGGAGCGCCTACAATGACTCGTCTTCGGAATTCGGAGCATGAGCATTCGAAGCGATCGGACTAACGGTTGTGCCCGAAAGAAGCGAGGCTCCAAGATTGATGGCAGCGTAGCTGCGCTCTCTTGCAGTTCGGCCAGTATCCTGCATCAGTCGAATGAGATCGACCGGGTGGACGAACTCCTCCCTAAAGCAGGGATAGTGGCGGGGATCAAATATTCGCTTCAACCAATCAATCACGAGCACGTGCCGTTCGGACTTCTTGAGATCGGGGTGGTACACCATGAAGATGTCCAAGCTGTACTCGACGCCCATATCAACTGGAACGATCTGCGCGCCGAAGTTCAGCGCATAGTTGGGTAGCATCCCGATGCCGGCGCCAAGCTCAACTGCATATAGCACGGCAGAACTCGCGTTGGTTCGTATGCCTACGATTCCAGTCAGATCATCTACAGACAGCGCGCGTTTGAAGGCATCCTCATCCAAGAGGCGCGACGACTGCTGAATGAATCGATGGTTGACTGCTTCAGCGAGCGATTTGGGAGTGCCGAAGCGATTGCGATAATCAACTGACACGAACGGATAAGTATGGAGCTTTCCAAGCTTTACGATCTTCAAATCCGCGTGCGTCGGACGGTGAAATTGGATGGCTATGTCCGCATCAAGCCGAGACACATCGGCTTCCTGCATTGAAGCGAGGAAGTCGATCGTCAGAAAATTGTTGGCTCGCTGCCAGTCGATGAGCTTTGGTAGAATCCAGTAGGTGCCAAGGCCCTCTGTTACGGCGAGGCGAACGACTCCCTTTACATCGCCAGCGTGTGATCGCCGCGAAATGTTTTGCGCCGATCGCATCATCGACGCCACTTCTTCAAAGATCGAGATTCCAAACGGCGTGAGTTTGACGCCGTTCTTGAAGCGCACAAGCAACTTTTGGCCGAGCTGCTTTTCGAGACGGTCTATCCGTCGCGCGATGGTCGCCGAGTCGATTCCCAGCTCGGTTCCTGCCTTCCTCAGGCTCCCGGCCTCAGCGCAGGCGAAGAACAGTCGGTAGTCATCCCAGCTCATTGCGACGCCCGTCCCGTGAAGCAAGGGCTGCTGCAAAAATGCAGCACGCCTACGCTTAATCTCCTGCATACACCGTTGATCCCTAAGCGTATTTTTAAGCCACCTTCTCATAAGGCTAGGAGATTATTGATGAAAATGCCGGAGGAGTCGATCCTGACAGAGCGGCGACGCGACCTTGACTATTTGAATAGGACACGGGGCCTGACGATCCGCGCGGCCAGTGCTGGCGAAATTCCTTCACTTCTTCTCCTCGCTCATCAGCTTCTTCCCCACAGCACAGTCGAATTGTCCACCGCCGAGCACATCCAGAAGTGGAACTCGGAGACGTTGCTGAGTGTCGACGGCGCTGATTCTCCAATTGGCGTTGCTGCGATGCTGTCGCTGAACTCCCGTGGGCTGGATGCTCTACTCACTGGCAGTTTCTGCTTTGAGCGTCCTTCGCTGCATCACATTGCACGAACCGGCGAAACGCCCGCAGGCATTTATGTGTGGGCGATATGCCTCAGAGGACGCGCCGTGAGCGCTGTCGCGGCGATCATGGAATGGTCCAAGCGAGACGGTCGGGAAAATGCCCACCTCTATGCGCGTCCTGTAACCTTTGAAGGAGAGCGGTTCATGCGGCGGGGAGGATTTCGTCCAATTCCCTGCGGCCAGCCAGACCTATGGCGATACGAGCGTCCCATCCGGCAAAACGTGACAATCGCAGCTTGAGGGTCATCAAATGATCGCGCACTCAGTCGTCGAGCAAGCAACGCCAAACCACGCCTCACGAAGCAACCGGCGTTCGCACGTTCGCATCGCAAGGGGACTGGATGACCTCGCGATGGTGTATGCAATCCGCGCCGCCGTCTATCTGGCGGAGCAAGATTGCCCCTATCACGAAGAGTTCGACGGCAATGACGCGTGCTCGATGCATTTCATCGGCTTTGTTGGAGCGGAGCCTGCCGGCGTCCTTCGCGCGCGCTATTTCGCTGAATTCGTAAAGCTTGAACGCCTCGCGGTCCTCAAACGATTCCGCCGTTCTATGCTCGCCTTCGAATTGGTCCGCGAGGGGATTGCGGTCGCCCGTCGAAAGGGCTTCCGAAAGATATACGGGCATTCAAGGGAGGGCTTGGAGCCTTTTTGGGCTCGGTTCGGCGCCAAGCCCTTCGATGACAATCGTTCGATTGAGTTCTCGGACTGCCGCTACACCGAAATGGTGATTGATCTGGAGCCGGACCCCCACGCGATCGGCTTAATGAGCGGAGGGCACGTCATAATCCGTCCGGAAGGAGAATGGGATCGGCCTGGAATTCTCGATGAATCTGGTTTGAGAGGTTCAAATCGTCGCACCGGCAATTCTGTGAAAGCACGGGCCGTGGAATGATCAATTACAAATCGGAAACCGAGTGGTGGTTGGCGGACAAAGCCGCGCTCGTGTGCATCGCGGCTTCTCGATTCGGTGCGCCGTTTCCACTATCCTTCACGATGTCTCTGGTCGAACTTTGGCGGGCAAAAAGCTGGCCAATCGTTCATTTCCTTCCCGATCCTGCATTGGAACAACATCCGCCGCCCGAGACGGCGCTGATTCAGCCGGGTTCCCTATGGTTCGAGAGCGACACGGCGTCGATTTGGAGTTGCGCGCGATTCAGAGAATTTCATCGCGATCAGGGCTCGCCGCCAATTGTAATTGTGGGAGGCGATTTGGATCGAAGTATGATCGCAATCGCGGTAGGAGCGGCAGAGAGACGCGCTCCAGCTGTGTTCTTGCCGGACACGGCGGGCGTCACGCTCAAATCTCCAAATGACACGGCGGCGCGCAAACTGGCGATTGGCAGCCTCCGTCATTTTGCAATGGAGGCCTCGCCTCAAACAATTATGCAACTCATAATGGCTCGGGGAAAGTTACGCCGGTGACCAAGGCCGGCGTTCATTTGAGCGGCGTATCGCTTAAATTATGAGCGAAATGCGCCTGTGGTACGAGCAGCGTCTAACAAGCATGTGAACAAATAGACAGCACGGCGGGCGTTCTTCAGTCAGCTGGTCGCCCTAAAAAGTGGCACGACAGTTGCTGGCCCAGAATACCGCTCATTGTCGCGCAACGGCGCGCGGCCCTGTTCGGCCCTTCCCAACAACATGGACGTCGTCCCGCATGACCGAGCAATCGCCGGGTCGTTTGAACCTTTTGCGTTTCGAGCCCAGGATCAAGGTTCTCCACCTGACATGGCTGGCGTTTTTCGTCAGTTTCGTCGTCTGGTTCAATCACGCGCCGCTGATGGCGGCGATTCGCGCCACGCTCGGTCTGACTGACCAACAGGTCTCAGCTCTGTTGATCCTCAATGTGGCGCTGACCATTCCGGCGCGCATCCTCGTCGGCATGCTGGTTGACAAAGTGGGGCCGCGTCTAATGTATGCGCTGCTGCTGGCGATCTCCGGCGCGCTGTGCGTCTTTTTTGGTTTGGCGAAGAGTTTTGAAACCCTTGCGCTCGCGCGGTTCCTGCTCGCGTTCGTCGGCGCCGGATTCGTGATCGGCATTCGCATGATTGGGGAATGGTTTCCCGCAAAACAAACGGGACTCGCGCAAGGAATTTACGCTGGTTTCGGCAATTTCGGATCGGCCGCCGCCGCAGTGACGCTGCCGAGCATCGCGCTTTGGGTCGGCGGCCCAGAGGGCTGGCGGGTGGCGATCATCATAACGGGGGTCATCGCCATTATTTATGGCGCGATTTACTTCTTTTCCGTCGAGGACGCACCGAAGGGCTCAACCTATTTCAAGCCGAAAAAGACCGGCGCCATGGAAGTGACGAGCCGCGGCGATTTCTTTCTCTATGTTCTGCTGCAGGCGCCTCTGATCCTTGCTCTGGCGCTACTCGCTTGGAAGCTCGGCCCGTCCGGCGTCAAGATGTTGTCGCTCCATACTACGATCGCCGTCTATGTCGGGTTAGGCCTGCTTTACGCCTATCAAGTCATCGACGCTTGGCGCGTCAACGCCGGCGTGATGTCCGGCGACCGCGTGCCGGCCCTCCATCAATACAAGTTCAGGCAGGTAGCGGTTCTCAGCATCGCCTATTTCGTCACCTTTGGTTCGGAGCTCGCTGTCGTCTCGATATTGCCGCTGCTGTTTAAGGACACATTCGGCCTGTCGCTCGCGGTGGCCGGCTTCGTCGGCGCAAGTTTCGGCTCTACCACCTTCTTCGCCCGTCCTAGCGGCGGCTGGCTCAGCGACCGCTTTGGTCGCCGGCCAGTGATGCTGGTCTGCATGGCGGGAACCGCTTTCGGCTACTTGGCGATGAGTCTCATGAACCAGGCGACGGGCATTGTTTTCGCGGTTCTTGCGACTTTCTGTTGCTCGCTGTTCGTTAACGGCGGCAACGGCGCTGTCTACGCCATGCTGCCGCTCATCAAGCGACGCCTGACTGGCCAGATCGCCGGCATCGTCGGCGCCTTCGGCAATGTCGGAGGCGTGCTTTTTTTGACGCTATATTCCTTCGTCACGCCGCAAGTCTTCTTCCTCACGGCGTCCGGCGCGGCCGCCCTGGGGCTCGCCTTGATCTATCTCTTCGTCGACGAGCCAAAGGGTCAGATCGCCGAGACGATGCCCGACGGCTCTGTCGTCATGATCGATGTAGCTTGATGGGGAATGGAGCGGCAATGGCAGGGAGCGGCCCGGCGGTATCGATCGGTCAGCACTCGACGGCAGGTCGCAAAGTACGCAACGACGATTCGTATGGCGTCGTCGTTCCTTCGGCCGCGTTGCTCGAAACCAAAGGGGTCGCCATGGCGATCGCCGATGGGATGAGTTCGAGTGAGGCGGCGAAAGCGGCAAGCGAGACCTGCGTCAAGAGCTTCCTACAGGATTACTACTCCACGCATCAGTCCTGGACGGTGAAGACTTCCGCGGGACGAGTGCTCGGCGCCGTCAACCGCTGGCTGCAGGGGCAGAGCAACACGCTCTATGCCTCGGACCGGGCAATGGTGAGCACCTTTTCGGGCGTCGTCCTCAAATCCGCCATCGCCTATCTCTTCCACGCCGGCGATACGCGCGTCTATCTACTGCGGGGCGCCGATCTCGAACAGCTCACCCGTGATCATCGTGTGCGAGTATCGCGCGAGCGGGAGTATTTGGCCAAAGCCTTCGGCGCCAATATAGAGCTTGAGATCGACTATCGAACGGTGCCGATTGAGGCTGGAGACCACCTCATCTTCACAACGGACGGCGTTCACGATTTTTTGCGCGACAGCCAGATCGTCGAGATCATCCGCGCGGCTCCGCATGATCTCGACGGCGCGGCCGCGCGTGTCGTCGAAGCCGCCTTCGCCGCCGGAAGCAACGACAATCTGACGTGCCAGGTCGTGCGCGTCGACGATCCCGGCCGCCTCGACGAGGAGTCGCATCTGCAAAAGCTCGCCGCATTGCCGTTTCCACCAGAGCTTATGCCGGGTCAAGCCTTTGACGGCTATAAAATTTTGCGCGAGATGCACCTCTCGAAGCGCACGCAGGTTTATCTCGCGCAGGATGTCGAAAGCGGGAAAAACGTCGTTCTGAAAACGCCTTCACGCAACTTCGAGGACGACGCGGACTATATCGAAATGTTTACCCGCGAGGAATGGGTCGGCCAAATCGTCAGTGATCCACACGTCCTTAAGGTTGAACCTGCAACCCGCTCACGCCAAGCTCTCTATTACGTCACCGAACATCTCGAAGGCCGTACGCTGCGGCAATGGATGATCGACAATCCCAAGCCGCATCTTGAAACCACGCGGGTCATCGTCGAACAGATCGCCAAGGGATTGCGCGCCTTTCATCGTAAAGAGATCGTTCATCGTGACCTTAAGCCTGAAAACATATTCATCGACAACGCGGGAGTCGTGAAGATCATCGACTTCGGCTCGGCGCTCGTGGCCTCGCTCGATGAGACCTCGCATGGCGAACAGGCGCTCGTCGGCACGCTCGACTATACAGCCCCCGAGCTGCATCTCGGCGAACGCGCCTCGGAACTCGCAGACATCTATTCCCTTGGCGTGATCACGTATGAGCTTTTAACAGGAAAGCTTCCCTACGGACGCGGCTTCGCGAGCCTCCGCGATATTCGCCGATTACGTTATATTCCCGCAGTCCAATTCGACGATCAACTGCCACCATGGATCGATGCCGCAATGGAAAAGGCGACGCATCGCGATCCAGCAAAGCGCACCGAGGCGCTATCAGCTCTCATTGAAGACTTGCGCCGACCCAATCCGAATTACACACCGGATCGCGTGCGTCCGTTAATAGAGACCAACCCCGTTGTTGTGTGGCGGGCGGTAGCGATCGCCATGATCCTTATCAATATAGCGCTAGTGTTTCTGCTGTCTCGGCGGTGAGATTTCGCTTATTCGAACAGCAGCAATCTGTGGCCGCCCGCCACAGCGCCGAGACTTTCCTCCATTTCAATAGCTGGTGGCGTACGACCGGCGCTATGCCCAGAGGACGCGTGATCGACTAACCGCCCTTTTCCATGACGATCGCAAATGGCTTCAGCGTTTGAGCCAGGAAATTGCATTCGCGAACTACCTCACCCGAGACGAGCTTTACCAGCTCGCCGAAGAAAGCGCGCTTCTTCTGATAAGCAAGGCATCCCTTCGGGTACCGGAAAGATGCGGCCTTCGAAGACCGTACCCCACACGGGCACGTCTTTCAGGGTAATGGGCGAGACTTCGTAAGGGTCTTTCTCCAGCACGGTGAAATTGGCGATCTTGCCTGGCGCAATACTGCCGATCTGATCTTCCTTGCCAGGAATAAGCTGCCTCGATCGTGATGGCCCGCAGCGCCGCATCGACGGAAATCCGCTGTGCCGGCCCAGCAATCCGCCCCGAGGGCGTGAGACGATTAACCCCTGCCCATGCGAGGTAGAGCGGATCGCTCGGCCCCATCGGCAGGTCCGAGTGATAGGAGAGCGGCATATGCCTCTTCAGAACCGACGCCGCGCGCACCATGCTATCGGCGCGCTTCGGCCCTAGTCCAACTTGGCCATATTTATCCGCGAAACCCACTGTGTAATAGGGGTTGGCGCTCACGATCGCGCCAAGGCGCGCCGCGTGCCTGATCCGAAAAAGTGATGTAAGTTCGCCGCCTCAAGATGCGGCAGGTCTTATATCTTCCAGCGCAGCGACATGCCCGCTTGCCAGTTCTTCATGATCTGCGGCCCATTGAGGTTCT
>CAZCJY010000087.1:0-10018 GCA_964498975.1 uncultured Methylocystis sp. | reverse complement strand
GCATCATGCTGCGACGATGAATCTTCTCATAGGGTTCGCTCAGCACTTGCTCGGGAGCGCCCTTTGCTTCGAGCTGAAAGCCTTCGCTACGGGTGCCGCGCATGCCCATGACGTCCCAATGGACCGTGCGCTCGAGCGCGTAATCTTCCTTGAAGAAAAGCACGAGCGCCTGATCGGTCGGCAGCGAATCGACGGTGCGCCGCGCCGTCGAGACGATCGCGTCCGCCGCGCGGCCGTATGAAACGACGGAGGCGTCGCGGCTGAGCGAAATTCGATCGCCCTCGCGCATAATCGCCGATGCGCTCGAACGCACATTGGCGCCGTTCTGACCTTCCGTCGTCGAAGAGGCGAGCAGCATCTGCTCGCCACCGATGCGGCGCAGGCAGAAGGCGAAACGTTCATTCGTATCGGCGTGATTGATGAGACAGGCGACATTGGCCTGATGCATCGCATAAATCATCGAGGTCGAAGAGCAGACGCGTCCGAGCGCATAGCAAATCTGTGCGGCGTCAGAGACCGAGCGCGCTTCGCCGGCGTGTTCGCGCGGCAGCATGACGCCCAGAAGCCTCTGCGCGCGCAGTTCGTCGAAGGCTTCCTGCGGAAAGCGCGCCTCGCGATCCACCAAATCGGCGAATTTGGCCGCGACGGCGACCGCCACGTCGATGCGCGTTCTCAAATCGTCGTCCGGCGCAGCAGAAACCGCCTTTGCGCCTCCAATTGTCGTCAAGACTTCCGCTCTCGACATGATAAGCCTCGTCGTAGTGATGCGCTTCGCATTCGAAGTCGCCGACCGACTGCTGAAACCACAGCTGCAAACTAGTGAGCGATTCAAATTTAAGCTACGTTCTATTTTAAATTGCGTGTGTAAAGGTTAACGTATCTATTTTGCGAGTTAACAATATTATTAGCCTTTACCTAAAAATGCGCAGAAGGTATCGAAAGGTCAGCGTTATAACGCCGAGCCGGAAAGGGCGACGGGAGAACCATGCTGGATACAGCGACACACACGAGATTCGATCGCATCGAGTCGCTCGTTCGCGCCTTCATCGGCGACGGAGCCGGCGTCATTTCGCCCGACCAAGACTTGGAAACGCTCGGACTCACCTCCGTCGGCATGGTCAATCTGATGCTGTCGATCGAAGCCGAATTCGACGTCACCATCCCCCCCGCCAAACTGGCGCCGGCGAATTTCAGAACGATCGCGCGCGTCGAAGCTTTGATGCGCGATCTCGGACGCTGAGCGCGCCTAAGCGCTGTCGCGCCACGCGCCTCTTTCAAAAGAAACGACGCGGAGCCACTCGCCATAGAGGCGCGTCGCATCCTTGATCCAGCGCGCGCGCGACTTTTTCTCGACGGCGAGAATTTCGACGAGCTTACGCTCGACCATCCGTCTGTCGCCCGAGCGGGCCTCTATGCGAAGCGCTTCGAGCGCGTCGGTTGTTTTCGCCGTAAAGTAGTTTTCGGGCTGCGCGGGATAATCGTCGCGCTGTCCAGCCGCGAACCGAAGAACGTCGCGCCGATATTCCTTCATCAGCGTGTCGGCGTCATATTCGGGATGGCCTTGAAGAAACAGAAACAGGCTCGGCTCGTGGCGCCAGAAAGCGTCAACGCCCGCCGTCGCGCTGATAGACGAGACAGAGTAGCCACAACGCTCGAGGCTTTCGCGCGAAAGGCCGTTGTAGCGCGAATGTGGAACTTGAATCTTACTTGGCCCGCTTTGCTCCGTCCAAGTTGCCGGCGTCGTCTCGCAGGAGAAGACGCCGCTGATTTTCTGGTCTAACCGGCGCCTCTCGATGCCGTCGAGATGCAGGACGGCGGCATGCGCCGCAAGACAAGACCAGATCGTCGAAGCGGTGTTATCGCGCGCCCAGTCGATCAATTGGCGAAATTCGTACCAGTAGGGTTCATCCGACAGCGCCGCCGCGCGCGGTTCCGCCCCGGTCACAATCAACGCATCGGCGCCGCGCCGATACAGCGCCTCGATATCTTCATGCGTGCGCGATAGATAGAGGCGCGCCGTGTCGCTGCGCGCGACGCTCGACAAGAAATACCGTCGCCAGCGGATGTCGCGCCCCTGAGCGCCGGCTCGCACAAGACGTAAGAATTGCGCCTCCGTCGCGGCGAGCGCCTGATCGGGCATATTGTTGACCAGCGCGACCTCGATGACGCCATCCATCACGCCAGGATGCTCCGCCCGCGCCATCAGCTCGCCGTCGCAAGTTCGAAGGCCATGGCCGCTCTCCCCGCCGCGGCGTCGAGCGCGCGGTCGAGGTCTTCGATGAGATCGTCGACATGTTCGATGCCGATGCTCAGCCGCAGCATCTCCGGCGTGACGCCGGCCGCCGCCATTTCCTGCGTCGACATCTGCCGATGCGTCGTCGACGCGGGATGGCACGCTAGCGACTTGGCGTCGCCGATATTGACGAGGCGCTTGATGAGCCGCAACGAATCATAGGCGCGCTTGCCGGCCTCGAGGCCGCCATTGACGCCAAAGGTGAGCAGGGACGGCACGCGGCCTTTCAGATATTGCCTTGCAAGCTCATGATAGGGACTTTCGGGAAAGCCAGCGTAATTCACCCATTCGACGCGCGGATCGTCGCGCAGGAACTCCGCCACTTTGCGCGCATTCTCGACATGGCGCTCGACGCGCAGCGCCAGCGTCTCCAGCCCTTGCAACAGCAGAAAGGCGTTGAGCGGCGCCAGCACGGCGCCGGTCGTGCGCTGATAGACGCTGCGCGCGCGCGCGATAAAGGCGCCCTCGCCGAAGCGATCGACATAGACGAGACCGTGATAGGAGGGATCCGGCTCGCAAAATGTGGGAAAGCGCGCGGCATGCGCCCGCCAGGGAAAGCGGTCGCTGTCGACGATGGCGCCGCCAAGCGTCGCGCCATGGCCGCCCATGAATTTGGTCATCGAATGAACGACGATGTCGGCGCCGTGTTCAAACGGCCGCAACAGGATCGGCGTCGCCACCGTATTGTCCACGATCAGCGGAACGCCATGCGCATGGGCGACTTCGGACAGAGCCGCAAGATCGCAAATATTGCCTACCGGATTGCCGACGCTCTCGCAGAACACGGCTTTGGTATCGGCGTCGATCATGCGCGCGACATCGTCGGGCGACTCGCTCGCCGCAAAGCGCACCTTGACGCCCTGGCGGGGCAACACATGCTGCAACAGCGTATGCGTCGTGCCGTAAAGCGTCGGCGTCGAGACGATATTGCCGCCAGAGTCAGCGACATTGGCGAAGGCGTAGTAGAGCGCCGCCTGTCCGCTCGCGACAGCCAAGGCGCCGACCCCGCCTTCGAGCGCCGCGACGCGCTTCTCCAACACCGAAGTCGTCGGATTGGCGATGCGGCTGTAGCGGAAGCCTTCCTGTTCGAGATCGAAAAGCGCGGCGGCCTGGTCCGCGCTATCGAACTCATAGGCCACCGTCTGATAAATCGGCACGGCGACAGCCTTCGTCGCCGGGTCGCCGTCATAGCCGCCGTGAACCGCGATCGTCTCGCTTCGCATGTGCTCGCCTCGCACCCGGCATCCGCCATTCCTTCGCTTGCCTGCTGCGGACGCCATCGGCAAAAGAAAGAGGAAAAATCGTCTAAATATTTACGCAGCTTCATGAGCGCATGCGAGCGAAAGCCCGTCGTAACCCTAATTTCGCCGCCGGCTTTTCCTAACGTGGTCAGAAGGCTAAGACCGACAGTAATTTACGCTGCGCGCGCCCGCGCGCGTTAACTATGACATCCGAGCGGCGATGAAATCGGAAAATACGCGCCCGCCCGCTTCCGGCGGCCGATCGGTCAATAGGGACTGGCTGCGCGCGCTGCAGAAGACGGCGAAGATCGGCGAAGATCCTCATCGCATCCTGCCGCTTGCATATGACGAAGTGGCGCGCGAACGGGGAGGCACGCCGGCGCTGATCTCCGATCATGAGATGTTCAGCCATCGCGAACTTGCGGCGCGCTCATTGCGCTATGCGCGCTGGGGATTGGCGCAAGGTCTTCGCAAGGGCGATGCGGTCGCGCTGATGATGGAAAGCCGCGCCGCCTATATCGCGATTTGGCTCGGGCTCAATCGCATCGGCGTCGCTGTCGCGCTGATCAATACTAATCTCGCAGGTGACGCGCTTGTGCATTGTCTGCGCGCCGCCAATCCCCGTCTCATTATCGTCTCTAAGAGATATGAAGCGCCATGCGCGCAAAGCGACGCGCGCCTCTTCATCCAAGACGAAGGATTCGAGCAGGCGCTGCTTGCTTATTCCGACGCCCCGCTTACGCTGGACGACAGCGCGAGGCCGACGATATCCGAGGTCGCCCTCTATATCTACACCTCAGGCACGACGGGCATGCCGAAGGCCGCCATCGTCTCGCATCGACGCGTTCTGAACTGGGCGCTGTGGTTTTGCGGCCTCGCCGACGTAACGCCGGCCGATCGCATGTATGACTGCCTGCCGCTCTATCATTCCGTCGGCGGCGTCGTGGCGGTTTGGGCGCCTCTCATCGGCGGCGGCTCCGTCGTCCTGCGCGAGCGCTTTTCGGTCAGCGGCTTCTGGCGCGACATCGTCGCCTATGACTGCACGCTATTTCAATATATCGGCGAGCTTTGCCGCTATCTCGCCCATGCGCCAGCTTGCGAAGAAGAAAAGAAACATAGATTGCGCATGGCGATCGGCAATGGCTTGCGCCCCGAGATATGGGAGCTGTTTTCAACGCGCTTCGCCATCCCGCGCATTCTCGAATTCTACGCGGCGACGGAGAGCAATTTCTCGCTCTATAATGTCGAGGGCGAACCCGGCGCGATCGGACGCATTCCAGCTTTCCTCGCGGCGCATCAGTCGCTGCGGCTGGTGAAGTTCGATACGGAGCGCGAAGCGCCTCTGCGCGGCGCGGATGGATTCTGCGAACTTTGCGACATCGACGAAGCCGGCGAAGCCATCGCCAGGATTTCCACCCGCGACGGAAGCGCGTTCGAAGGCTATCTCGATCAGGAAGCCTCGCAAAAGAAAATTCTCCGAAACGTCTTTGAGACCGGCGACGCCTGGATGCGCAGCGGCGATCTCATGCGCAAGGACGCGCGCGGCTTTTACTATTTCGTCGATCGGGTGGGCGACACCTTTAGATGGAAAGGCGAGAATGTGGCGACGGCCGAAGTCGCGCAGGCGCTTGCCTCCTTTGGCGGCGTGATAGACGTCAACGTCTATGGCGTTGAGATTCCTGGCCGCGACGGCCGCGCCGGCATGGCGGCGCTCGTCGTGAACGACGATTTCGATCTGGCTTCGCTTCGCGCGCATATCGAGGCGCTGCTGCCGCCCTATGCGCGCCCCCTGTTCTTACGGCTTGCAAATAGCCTGCAAGTCACAGACACTTTCAAGCATAAGAAGCGCGAACTTGCTGCGCAGGGCTTTGATCCAGGCGCGATCGGAGAGCCGGTCTATTTCGCCTCGCCGCAATCTTCGATATATTCTCGAATGGATCGGGCGCTTTACGAAAAAATTCTCGCCGGCGCGGCGCCGCTCTAGACCCGCCAGATAAAGGATGCCGTGATGAAAGACGATCTCGGCGCGTTGTCCGTCGTCATCAACCAGAGCACGGAATCGCCGGGGCGCTTGTCCGGCGCGACATTCGTCGTGAAGGAAAACATCGACGTCGCCGGCCAGATCTCAACCAATGGCCATCCGCAATGGGCGGCGAGTCATGCGGCCGCCGAGGCGAACGCGCCTGTCGTCGATCGTCTGCTCGCCGCAGGCGCCCGTCTCGTCGGCAAGACGCATATGGACGAGATGGCGTACAGCCTGCTCGGCGCCAATCCGCATTACGGTACGCCGATCAACCCGGCCGCGCGGGACCGGCATCCGGGCGGTTCGTCGTCGGGCTCCGCGGTCGCCGTCGCCGCCGGCCTCGTGAATTTTGCGCTCGGTACCGACACCGCCGGCTCCTGCCGCGCGCCGGCGGCTTTTTGTGGCGTTTATGGCATCCGCTCGTCGCATGGCGCGATTTCGATGGGCGGCGTCATTCCACTTGCACCCTCTTTTGACGCAATGGGCTGGTTCGCGCGCGATCTCGGCGTCATGGCGTCGGTCGGCGACGCGCTATTGCCGAAGGACGCCGCCGACGGCGCTGTCGAGGAAGCCGTGCTGCTCAGCGACGCCTTCACGGGCGTCGAAACGGAATTCGCCTCGCCAGCCGCGATGGCGATCGACGGATTGAAGAATTTCGCGCCCTGGAGAGAGGCGACGCTCGAAGAGGAATTCTTCAAGACGGCGCTCGCGCATTTTCGCAACATGCAAGCATATGAAGCCTGGGCCGCGCATGGGGCGTGGATCGTCGCCAACAGGCCCACTTTCGGCAAGGGGGTCGAGGAGCGCTTCGCCTATGCCGCCAAAGTGACGTCTGACCAAAAGAAGGCCGCCGAAGGCTTTCGAGACGAAGCGCGCAAGAGAATCGACGCGATCATGGGCTCGCGGGGCTTCATCGTGACGCCGACGACGCCCTTCCGCGCGCCGCTTCTCGCTGAAAGCGAAGAGGCGCTCGACGCGAAGCGTTACCAGATGATGCGCCTCTTTCTCATCGCGAGCTATTTCGGCCTGCCGCAAATCAGCCTGTCCTTGCCGACGACCGAAGCGCCCGTGGCGCTCTCCTTCATCGGCCGGCGCGGCTCCGACCGCGCGCTGATCGCCTTCGCGCAGCGCTTTTGCGCGCAGTTGAAGAATACGCTTTGAGTCATTTGCCTGAGCGGCTCGCTTAGGTCATGTCATTCCCGGCAGGCCAAAGGCCTGACCGGGAAATCCAGAGCAACCCTTAAGATGCTTGTCGCGATTCTGGATTCCCGATCGCGCGCGATGCGCGCGTCGGGAGTGACATGCGGGTCATTCGACGAAACGCGGCTTTACTCACGCGCTCGGCGACGGTGCACGGCCCAGCAATTCCTTGATTCTCACCGTCAACCGCTCGCGCACGTCGCGATAGGCGTCGAGGATGGCGTCGCGCGAGCCCTGCGCGGCGGTCGCGTCCGGAGTCGGCCAATAGACGACGTCGACCGCCATCGACCGCGTGAACTCCAGCGCCTTATGATGCGCCTCGGGCGATAGCGTGACGATGAGATCGAAATTGGAGTCTTCCAGCTCTTCGAAGGTATGCGGCTTGTGCCGCGTCAGATCGACGCCGATTTCCTCCATCGCCGCGATGGCGAATGGATCGAGATCCCCGCGTTTGAGACCAGCGGAGGCGAAATAGATTTCGCGGCCGAAATAATGGCGCGCAATCGCCTCCGCCATGGGCGAGCGCACCGTGTTCAGCGTGCAGGCAAAAAGGACGGATTGTGGGCGCGCCACCTTGCTCGCCATCTCGCTAACGCATTTTCATCGCTGGCCTGCTACCGACCGCCGGTCGCGTTCGATGAACGCCGCAAGTTCCTTCGTCTGATCCGTGAAAAGTTGGAGTTCCTCTATTTCGAGCGGCTCGCTTAGTCGCTGCATGAACAGCAGGTCTCGGCCTTCGGAGAACGCCGGTCCCAGACCGCAAAAGAAAAATCCCAAGCGCCGCGCGCTCCCCGTCAGGAGCGGCAGGCCGGGGTCATCGACATGCGCAGAGAGCTGCACGGTGCGCGCGCCAAGGCCGGCGAGGTCACTCATCGCTTGGCTCAATTCGATCGCGACGTTCGATCCGATCGTCTCGAAGCGAAGCTTGCCAAACCCCCGGTCATTGACCGTGACGCTCGTCATCGACTGAGCGGCCGTCGGCGTTTGGCTCTCTCTTATCGAAACGCTGACGCCGAGGCGGTCGTAGATCGCCGAAAGAACGTCGAGATATTCCTTCGGCGCCACGATCTCGCGCGCGGGCGCTGATCCCAGAAATCGGAATGTCAGGAGAAAACTCTGTCGCTGTCCGGCCGTCGGCACAGGGAGGTCCTTGGAATGCGCCGTCTCCGGAGTCGCGCCGAGCAGGATCGCGCATGTCGGCATGCCCGCCCGCTCGTCGTTGCGCTGTGAGAAAATATGCGTCGTGACAGGCTCGGCATATATGCCGACAAGGCCGAGGCCGATGGCCTCCGTCGTCAGCCTCTCCGTCATGCGCTCAAGCAAATGGCGCCCGCGATAGGCCGGGAGCACGACCGCTTCGCCGCGCTCGGCGATCAGCGCTCCCGGCTCACGTTCGAGAGCGACATGACCGATCACATCGCCCGTCTCGTCCCGGCTCACCACCGGGATCACTTCCCCGCTCTCGACTTTCCGCCAGTAGCGGCGCGGGGAGAATACTTCCGGGTGAACGTAATTGTGCCGATAGACTGCGAGGAAGCAGCGCGCGATCGCCGCCGAGTCGCGCTCCTTCGGCAGGTCGATCCGCACCGTGTCCGTCGGCGCCGCGGCTTCTGCGGTTGGCTCGGCAATGGATCCAACCGGTTCGTCGGACGGACCCAAGCCGCGATGGAGCGTAATTTCCCAGCCGTCGACGCCGCGCTCGCGGTAGGACAGTCCGGCGTCCCGCCGCACGCGGTCGCCGAGCGAAGCGACGATGGCGGAAAATCGGGAATGTCCCTTGAGCTGAATCCGCGCCCGCACCTCCCTTCGGGAGGAGGACAGGACGACCGCGGCGCGCTCCCGACTCGCGCCAGACTGGCAGAGGGCCTGCCACGTTTCCTGGGCGTCGGCGGCGATCAGACTCGATATCGTCGGGGAAACCCCGTCGGCAAGGGCCGCTTCGCGTATGAAGGCGCGGACAAGGTCGCCGCCGTCAGATTCCATCGGCAGCCGCAGCTCGGCAAGATGATCCGGATTATGCCTTTTGGACATGCGAATAAGGTCCATGATGATAGATGCGTAGCAAGAAGCGTAGCGCAGCGTCACACGTCGGCAAGAACGCGCAAACGCCCGTTCAACCCTTCCAGTGCAGCGCCGTGATCAGCGTGAAGATGCGGCGCGCCGTGTCCTGATCGGTCTCGATCTTGCCTTTCAGACGTTCGGCGAGAAGCTGCGCGCCTTCATTGTGCAAGCCGCGACGGCCCATGTCGATCGCCTCGATCCGGCTCGGCGTCGCATGACGAATCGCCGCGTAATAGCTTTCGCAGATCATGAAGTAATCTTTAAGAATGCGTTTGAAGGGCGTCAGCGAGAGGATATGCGTGATGAGGCAGACGCCCTGCGCGTCCTGGATTTCGAATACGAGCCTGGCGTCCACGAGCGAAATCAGCAGAGCGTAAGGTCCGCCGTCATGCCCGACCAGCGCGAAGCTGTTCTCTTCCAGAAGATCGTAGATCGCTATGGCGCGCTCATGCTCCTGATCCGCCGAGCCGCGGCCGATCGAGTTTTCGTCCAGCGTAACGGAAATCAGACGCTTCGGCCTGTTCGACTCCACCCCTCACGCCCCAAGTTGATTGAGGCGGATCGCCACGGAGCGCGCATGAGCCTGCAAGCCTTCGGCCTCGCCGAGCGTCACGGCGGCGGCGCCGATGGCGCGTAACGATTGCGCGTCGCATTTCAGGATCGACGTGCGCTTGACGAAATCCAGCACGCTCAGGCCCGACGAGAAGCGCGCCGAGCGCGCCGTCGGCAGCACATGGTTCGAGCCGCCGACATAATCGCCGACGGCCTCCGGCGTATAGGCGCCGATGAAGATCGCGCCGGCGTTGGAGATGCTGGCTGCAAGCTCCTCTGCGTCCTCGCTGATGATTTCGAGATGTTCGGCGGCGATGCGGTCGGCGAGCGGCAGCGCGTCGGCGAGTTTCTTCACCACAATCGTCGCGCCATAGTCGCGCCAGGAGGCGCCGGCGATCTCCTTGCGCGAGAGCGTCGTGAGATGGCGCTCGACGGCGGCGACCACCGCGTCGGCGAGCGCGGCGTCGTCGGTGATGAGGATCGACTGCGCGGATTCGTCATGCTCCGCCTGGGCGAGAAGGTCGGCGGCGATCCAGTCGGGGTTCGCGGTGCTGTCGGCGAGCACCAGCACTTCGGAAGGCCCCGCGATCATATCGATGCCGACCTGGCCGAAGACGCGGCGCTTCGCCGCCGCCACCCAGGCGTTGC
>CAZCJY010000086.1:9773-10116 GCA_964498975.1 uncultured Methylocystis sp. | reverse complement strand
ATCATGCTGCGGTGCGGCGCGAAAATCCGCGACGCCCTGACGGCCGATGGTGAGAAAAGCGCGACGTGACGCTTCGCCCACCGCGCGCGCGGCGGCGGCGTTATCGGCGACTTCGATCCAGCGTTCGCCCTGCGCCGGGCGCCATGGCGCGCGAGAGAGAGCAAGCAGCGGAATTTGAAGCGCCGCGCAAGCGGCGCGGGCGTTGGCCGAGATATGCGCGGCGAAAGGATGCGTCGCGTCGATCACATGCGAGATGCGCTCTTGCGCGAGATAACGCGCAAGTCCCTCGACGCCGCCAAATCCGCCGACGCGCGTCGGCGGATTTGGCGGCGTCGGCCAGTCA
>CAZCJY010000086.1:2984-9763 GCA_964498975.1 uncultured Methylocystis sp. | reverse complement strand
CGCGGCGGCGGGGCGCTGTCGCGGCACACGAAAGAGGCGATGACGAAAGTGAATCTGTCACGCCAATTTCCACCGATCTTTTCACGCGCATCACAGCAGACCTGATTGATCGCTTCGCGGATGTCATTCCCGACGCGCGCAGCGCGATCGGGAATCCAGGGCAAAATCCGAGCCTCGCCATATGGCTCTGGATTCCCGATCAGGCCTTTGGCCTGTCGGGAATGACAGCCCCAACGCGTCGGCCGGTCTGATTTATATCACGGCATTGATCCGGGCGGACTCACTCGGCGGCGAGTTTCACCGAGGCGGGCTGACGGAACTCGGCGAGCAGCCGCTCGCGCTCCGCATCCGCCGCCGCGATATGGCGCGCCTTGATATGGCCGAAACCGCGAATGTGCTCCGGCAGCCGCGCCAGCGCCACGGCCGCCGCATGATTTTCCGGCGAAAGCGAGATGATAAATTCGTCGAGCAGCGACTCATATTCGCCGAGCAGCCGGCGC
Source organism: uncultured Methylocystis sp. (assembly GCA_964498975.1). Taxonomy (GTDB): domain Bacteria; phylum Pseudomonadota; class Alphaproteobacteria; order Rhizobiales; family Beijerinckiaceae; genus Methylocystis. The sequence goes on along the minus strand of CAZCJY010000086.1, from coordinate 9,263 downwards.
TCCACCACGCGGTCGTGATCGAATCGGAAGAGATCAAGCCATGTGTTGCGCAGGCTCTTCATCTTCGCAAGCACGCGCAACACCTTGAACATCCACGGACCCAAGGTGATCTTGCGCGAGCCGCCGAAGTCGGTCTTGCGCTGCAGCGAAGGAAGGTTCGGCGCGAGATGCAGCTCAAGCTGCAGATCGCCCTCGAAGGTCTCGTCCAACTGGCGCTGAAAGGCGCCGTCCGTAAAAAGCCGCGCGACTTCGTAATAGTCCTTCGTCGCCATCAGTTTGAAGAGGTAGCGCGCGACCGCTTCGGTCAATTCGCGCGAACCCGGCGCGCGCGCGGCCTCGAGTTTCGCGATCTTCTCGACGTGGGCGCGATAACGGGCGGCATAGGCGTCGTTCTGATAATCGGTCAGAAACGCCGCGCGCCTTTCGATGATCTCATCGAGCGTCTTCGACTTCTCGCGGTTGCGATTGGGCTGGCGCAGCGATTCAACCACCGCCTGCACGCTCTTCAAGTCATGCGCGGCGCGCCGGCCCCAGAGAAAGGCCGAATGATTCATTGGCACGGATTCGCCGTTCAATTCGATGGCGCGCAGGATCGCCGCATCCGAAAGCGGCAGATAGCCCTTCTGCCAGGCGTAGCCGAGGATGAAAATATTGGCGGCGATCGAATCGCCCAAAAGCGCCTGCGCCATGCCGGTGACGTCGATGAATGTCGTCTCCGGTCCGCCGGCGCGGCGGATCGCCTGCTTGATCTCATGCGCCGGCAGGACGAAGTCGGGATTGCGTTCGATGTCGCCGGGAAAGACCTCGGCGCTGTTGACGAGCACCGCCGTCTTGCCCTGCTCCACGCCTGCGAGCACCTGCTTCGCGCCCGCCACGACGAGGTCGCAGCCGAGCATCAGATCGGCTTCGCCGGCGGCGATGCGAATGGCGTGCACGTCGCCCGGCGCGCGGCCGATCTTGACATGGCAGTAGACGGCGCCGCCCTTCTGCGCGAGGCCGGCCATGTCGATGACGCCGACGCCCTTGCCCTCGAGATGTGCGGCCATGCCGAGAATGGCGGAGACGGTGACGACGCCCGTGCCGCCCAAGCCCGCGACCAAAACGCCGTAAGGCGTCGCGCCGATTTCGGCGATGCGCGGATCGGGCAGCGCAGGTTGCCCGTTCGCGTCTTCCTTCGAGGGCAGCGGCGCCTTTTTCATGCGCCCGCCGTGCACGGTGACGAAGCTCGGACAGAAGCCTTCGAGACAGGAGAAGTCCTTGTTGCAGGCCGATTGATCAATGCGGCGCTTGCGGCCGAATTCCGTCTCAAGCGGCTGCACCGCCACGCAATTCGACGCGGTGCCGCAGTCGCCGCAGCCCTCGCAAACGAGCTCGTTGATGATAACGCGCGCGTCGGGATCGTCCATCAGCCCGCGTTTGCGCAGGCGACGCTTTTCCGTGGCGCAGGTCTGGTCATAGATGAGGACGGTGACGCCATCGGTCTGCGCCAATTCGCGCTGCACCTCGTTGATGACGTTGCGGTGATGAATCGTCAGGCCCGGCGGCCAGGCGATCGTCGGCGAATATTTGCCCGGCTCGTCCGTAACGAGCGCGATCTTCTTGACGCCCTCGGCCGCGACCTGACGCGCGATCGCCTCGACCGTCAGCTCGCCCTCATGCTTCTGGCCGCCGGTCATGGCGACGACGCCGTTGAAGAGAATTTTGAAGGTGATGTTGGTGTTAGCCGCGACCGCGAAGCGAATGGCGAGCGAACCTGAGTGATTATAGGTGCCGTCGCCGAGGTTCTGGAACATATGCTTGCGCGTCGAGAACGGCGCTTCGCCGATCCAGTTCGCGCCTTCGCCGCCCATATGGGTGTAGCCCTCGGTCGAGCGGTCCATCCATTGCGCCATGTAATGGCAGCCGATGCCGGTATAGGCGCGCGAACCTTCGGGCACATGCGTCGAGGTCGAATGCGGGCAGCCGGCGCAAAAATGCGGGACGCGCACGGTGACGTCGGTCATCGTCTTGCGCTTGTCCTGCAGCCGCTCGAGCCGGCGCACGCGCGCCTCCAGCTCTTCGAGCGGATGATATTTCAACAGGCGCCGGCCGAGGGCGATGGCGACGTCATTGGCGTCGAGCGCGCCCTTGACCGGGAACAGCCATTCGCCGCGCTCGTCTTTCTTGCCGACGCAGAGCGGCTGATACGGCGCGCCGTAAAGCTCCTCGCGCAACTGCACTTCGATGAGCGAGCGCTTCTCCTCCACGACCATGATGAGATCGAGGCCGCGCGCGAATTCGCGCAGGCCCTGCGGCTCCAGCGGCCAGGGCGCGGCGATCTTATAGAGGCGCAGGCCCAGGTCATTGGCCTTGACCTCGTCGATGCCGAGATCGTCCATCGCCTGCCGCACGTCGAGATAGGACTTGCCTACGGTGATGACGCCAATCTTGGGATTGGCTCCGCCGGACATGATGATGCGATTCAGCCGATTGGCGCGCAGGAAGGCGAGCATCGCGTCGCGCTTGCTCTCCTGCAGCCGCTCCTCCTGCGCCAGCACCGGATCGCCGGCGCGAATGTTGAGGCCGCCCGGCGGCATGGCGAAATCCTGCGGCGCGATCGGGCGCACGCGGTCGAGCGAGCCGTCGATCGAGGCCGTCGACTCCACCGTATCCTTCAGGAGCTTCAGCCCGACCCAGACGCCGGCGAAGCGCGACATGGCGAAGCCGTAAAGGCCATAGTCGAGAATTTCCTGCACGCCGGCGGGCGAGAGGATCGGCATCATCACATCGACGAAATGATAGTCGGACTGATGCGCGGTAGTGGAGGATTCGGCCGTGTGGTCGTCGCCCATGAGTGCGAGGGCGCCGCCGTAGCGCGAGGTGCCGGCGAGATTGACGTGACGCAGCGCGTCGCCGCTGCGGTCGACGCCCGGCCCCTTGCCGTACCAAAGCGAGAACACGCCGTCATATTTGCCTTCGCCGCGCATCTCCGCCTGCTGCGCGCCCCAGATGGCGGTCGCCGCGAGATCTTCGTTGAGGCCCGGCATGTAGAGAATGTCATTGGCGTCGAACAGCGCCTTGGCCTTGTGCATCTGCGCGTCGACGCCGCCCAGGGGCGAACCGCGATAGCCGGTGACGAAGCCCGCCGTATTGAGGCCAGCGCGGCGGTCCGCCTCCTTCTGCATCAAAAGCAGGCGCACGATCGCCTGCGTGCCGGTGATCAGCACGCGCGACCTGTCGAGATCAAATCGATCGGAGAGCGACGCCTCGGCGAAGGCGGAGCCGGTCATTCCGTCGCCGGCGGCAATTTCCGCCATTACTTGCTCTCCTGCGCGAAAACGGCGATGCGCGCTTGGGACTCTTGCGCTCACACACTAAATACAAGGATCGAGGATCAATCTGCTCCGAGAACGAATCCTGTTTCGCGACTTACCCGGGGTTCCTGGCCGCATGCCGCGAGGCGCTCCTTCCAGCGCCGACTCTCTCCAGTCGCCACCTTATGCCACAGGGAAGCGCCTTTTCAAGGACCGATCTCGTAGCATACACAGGCGTTAAGCGGGCAATGCGCGCCCCGTTTTCGCCGCCTTCGCCGCCTATGCGCGAGACTGGCATGAAGCTGAAAATCAACTCGATTCTTGTCCTTTTGACGACAGCGATCAGCCTTAACGCGGCCTGGGCGCATCCGCATGTCTGGGTGGCGGTGCGCAGCGAGATCGTGTTCTCCGGCGACGGCAGGATCGCGGGCGTCCGGCACGCATGGGAATTCGACGAAATGTACTCGGCCTACGCCGTCCAGGGGCTCGGCAAGGACGGAAAGCCGCCGACCCCGGAAGAGCTGGCGCCGCTCGCGAAAACAAATGTCGAATCTCTGGCCGAGTTCGAATTTTTCACCTTCGCGAAGCAAAATAGCGCCAAGCTCGCGTTCAAGCCGCCGGAAAATGTGACGCTGGAGGCGAACGACAAGAAAATCGTCACCTTGCGCTTCTATTTGCCGCTCGTGACGCCGGTCGCGGCGAAAAAGCCGTTTTCCTTCCAGGTTTACGATCCCACCTATTTCGTCTCCTTCGGGCTAGAGAAACAGAACCCGATCACTCTGGCGAAAGCCCCCGCGGGATGCTCGCTGAGCCTCGTCGAGCCGGCGCCGCTCCAGGCCGTCGACAACCAGAAATTGAGCGAGGCCTTTTTTCAGAACATGTCGCCCGGCTCCGATTTCGGCATGAAACTGGCGACGCGCGCGATCGTGGCCTGCCCGTGAAAATTCCGCCTCGGGGCTTGTGGATTGCGCTTGCGGCCGCCGGGTTGGCGGCGGTCGCCCTCTCGCCCGCTCTCGCCCAGGCGCGCCATCCTTTCGCTGTCGGCGGGCAGGAAGCGGCGGGGGCCGCAAGCGGATTCGCCGGCCTCATCCTCGCCTGGCAGAGCAAGTTCCATACAGAACTGCACGCCGCCGCGCGGGCGCTGAAGACCGACGGCGCCGCCTTTTTCGCGCTCGCGGCGGCCAGTTTCGCCTACGGCGCCTTTCACGCGGCGGGCCCAGGGCACGGCAAGGCCGTGCTCGCCTCCTACATGCTCGCCAATGAGACGGCGCTGAAGCGCGGCCTGCTGCTCGCGGCGCTCGCCGCTCTGCTGCAAGGGCTTGTGGCGATCGGCCTCGTCGGCGCGGCGGCGGCGCTCTTTAACGCCACCGCGGCTCAAATGAGCGACGCCGCCCGCTTCATCGAGCTTGCGAGCTACGCCGCCATCGCCTTGCTCGGCGCAAGGCTCGTCTGGACGAAGGGCCGCACATTCGCCGCCGCCCTCCGTCAGCCGAAGGCGCCCCTCGCGCGCGGCGGCTTCGTCTGCGAGGCGATCGACGATCCGACGCATGTTCACGACGAGAACTGCCGCCATGCGCCGGACCCAGCGACCTTGGTCGGCCCAAAGTTTCGTTGGGGGGACGCGGCGGCCACCGTCGTCGCGGCAGGCCTGCGCCCCTGCTCCGGCGCCATCCTCGTGCTCGTCTTCACCCTGTCGCAGGGGCTCTTCGCCGCCGGCGCCGCCGCCGTGATGGCGATGTCGGCCGGAACGGCGATCACCACGGGCGCGCTCGCCGCGACCGCCGTCTACGCCAAAGGGGCGGCTTTGCGCCTGGGGACGAAGGATTCGCGGCGCGCTCTTGTGTTCGCGCGCGGCGCGGAGCTTCTCGCCGCCGTCCTCGTGCTGGCGCTGGGCCTCGCTCTCCTCGCCGGCATAGGACTGGGGCCGCCCAATGCGGCGTGAGGGCGCGCTCGCCGCAATGCAATAACGATCACATTGCTCAGATGGCGTTAAATTGGCGTCAGACGCATTATCTTAGAAAGAGGCTGATTCGCGAGAACGATGATTTCGCATTCGCGATTGCATTGAATCGCTTAGGCGCGAGGCCGACATGACGGGCGCAGAAAAACGAGACGACCCATATGCGACGCGGCCTTGGCTCGCCGCCTATCCGGAAGGCGTTCCATTTGACATTGACCCTTCCTCCTACTCGACCTTGGTCGACACTTTCAACGCGAGTGTCGAGCAATTCGCGGACCGTCCGTCGATGCAGAGCTTCGGCGCGACGCTGACCTATGAGGAGCTTGGGCGCGCCGCCGTCGCCGTCGCCGCCTGGCTGCAATCGCGCGGCTTAAAAAAGGGCGACCGCGTCGCGATCATGTCGCCCAATGTGCTCGCCTATCCAGCAATTCTCTTCGGCGTGCTGCTCGCGGGCGGCGTCGTGGTCAATGTCAATCCGCTCTATACGCCGCACGAACTCGAGCACCAGATCAATGACTCCGGCGCGCGCTTCCTTTTCGTTTTCGAAAATTTCGCTCATACGGCCGAAGCCGCTTGGCCGCATATGAAGCTCGAGCGCGCGATCATCGTGAAGCCCGGCGATCTGATGGGCCTGCGCGGCATTATCCTTAATTTGGCGGCGCGTTGGATCAAGCGCATGATCCCAGCCTATCGCCTGCCGGGTTGCGTCGCCTTCTCACAGGTGTTGCAGGCGGGCGCGGAGGAGCCTTTCAAGCCGACGCTCGTGAGGCCCGACGACGTCGCCTTCTTGCAATATACAGGCGGAACGACCGGCGTCGCCAAGGGCGCCACGCTGCTTCATCGCAACGTCGCCGCCAATGTCGAGCAGTCATGGGCCTGGTTGAAGCCGCTGCTCGGATCGCACCATCCCTTGATCATGGTGACGGCGCTGCCGCTCTATCACATTTTCGGCCTCACGGCCTGCTGCCTGCTTCTCATCAAGGTCGGCGGCAGCGCCGTCACCATGATCAAGGGATGGTGCGATCC
>CAZCJY010000086.1:0-2974 GCA_964498975.1 uncultured Methylocystis sp. | reverse complement strand
CATCAAGGTCGGCGGCAGCTGTTTGCTCATCGCCAATCCGCGCGACCTGAAAGGCTTCGTCGCGACATTGCGGAAAACGCCTTTCACGCTGTTTTGCGGCGTGAACACGCTCTATGCCGCCCTGGTGGATCGTTCAGATATCAAATCGGTGGATTTCTCCAGGCTCGCTTTCAACTTTTCAGGCGGCATGTCGACGCAACAAGTCATCGCGCATGAGTGGAAAGCCTTGACGGGCAAGCCCATCGTCGAGGGCTATGGCCTCTCCGAGACCTCGCCGATCGTGACAATCAATCATCCCATGATTGCCGAATTCACGGGCGCGATCGGCTACCCCATTCCATCGACGGAAATTTCGATTCGCGGGCCCGAAGGCGATATCATCCCTGTCGGCGAACGCGGCGAACTTTGCGTGAAGGGTCCGCAATTAATGGCGGGATACTGGCGCAAGCCGGAAGAAACCGCGAAGGCCATGACGGCGGACGGCTTTCTCAGATCGGGCGATATCGCGGTCATGGCGCCCGACGGCCTGATCACGATCGTCGACCGCCTCAAGGACATGATCCTCGTTTCCGGCTTCAACGTCTATCCAAACGAAGTTGAAGCGGTGCTGATCGAACATCCCAAGGTGAAGGAAGTTGCGGTCATCGGCGTGCCGCATGAGCATTCAGGCGAAGCGCCGATGGCGTTCGTCGTGGCGCGCGACCCGAGCCTCACGCGCGAAGAGTTGCGCGCTTTCGCGCATGGGCAGCTGACGAGCTACAAGGTTCCGCGCTATTTCGAATTTCGCGAGAGCCTGCCGAAAACCAATGTCGGAAAGATTTTGCGCCGCGCGCTCAGAGAGGAGTTTCTCGCGCGGAAAAAAACCGTCGCCGACGAAGGGCGCGGCAAGAGCGTGAAGACGGAATTGGAGCGTTAAGCGCGTTTTCCATCGAAACGTCCGTTCGCTTGCCGTGTCATTCCCGGCAGGCCGAAGGCCTGACCGGGAATCCAGAGTCACGACAAGAATATTGTGTGATGCTCTGGATTCCCGATCGCGCGCTTTGCGCGCGTCGGGAATGACATCCGCACAGTTCAACCGGCGGCGCAATCCTATGCGCTAACCTCCGAAACGCGTCGCCGCTTCGTCGATCGCATCGTAAACGAGATCGAGTTCGACCGCCTCGACGCAATAGGGTGGAAGGACGTAAATCGTCGGGCCAAGGGGGCGCAGCAACAGACCGCGCTCATTGAAGAAGCGCATCAGATCGAGACCAACGGTCGCGAGATAGCCGCTTTGCCGGACTTTTAGATCGAGCGCCGTGATGACGCCGGCGCGCCGCGCATTTGAAAAGCGCGCGTCTTGCGCGAAGCGCGCGAGGCGCGCCGCCTGCATATCGCAGAGCTTTGCCACGCGCGCGGCGGGTTCGCCCGTCTCCCAAATGTCGAGATTGGCGAGCGCCGCCGCGCAGGCGATCGGATTGGCCGTATAGGAGCTTGAGTGAAAAAAGGCGCGCGCGCGATCGGGCGACAAATGCGCCTCGAAAATCTCGCGCTTGCATAGGGTGACGGCGAGCGGCAGCGCGCCGCCGGTGAGGCCCTTGGCGTAGCAGGCGATATCAGGAACGACGCCGGCTTGTTCGCAGGCGAAGAGCGTTCCCGTGCGGCCGAAGCCCGTCATCACCTCATCGGCGATAAAGAGAACGCTGAAACGCTCGCAGACGCGCTTCATCTCCGCGAGCGTATCGGCGCCATAGGTCAGCATTCCGCCGGCGCCGAGAATAAGCGGCTCAGCGACGAAAGCGGCGGCGTCCTTGCGGCAGGCGCGCTCCAGCGCGTCGAGCGTTTCCTGCTCGCGCCCCCGCGCCGGAAAGGGAACGCGCGCGACATCATAAAGCAGCGCCTCGTAAGGCGCGTTGAAAGGCGAGCGCGCGCCGGCCGACATGGTTCCGATCGTGTCGCCATGATAGCCGTGCTCCAGCGCGATGATGCGCGTGCGCGCCTGCCCGCGATTACGCCAGAAGCCCAGCGCCATCTTGATTGCGACTTCGACGCAGGTCGAGCCGCTGTCGGAATAGAAGACGTAGTCGAGGCCCGGCGCGGTCAGCGCAACGAGGCGGCGCGCCAGCGCTTCTGCCGGCTCATGGGTGAAGCCCGCGAAAATAATCTGGTCGAGATTTTCGGTTTCATCACGGATCGCCTGCATGATCGCCGGATGGCGGTGGCCATGGGTGATCACCCACCAGGAAGAAATCGTGTCGAGAAAGCGCTTGCCGTCTTCGGCCTCGAGCCAGGCGCCTTCGGCGCGCGCGATCTTGAACGCGCCGGGCTGCAAAGCGTGCTGGGTGAAGGGGCGCCAGATGGGCGAGTCGGCGACAAGGCTCATGCGTCAATCTCGAAAGCGTCGCGCGCGACGCCGGCGTCGAAAGCCGCGCGCAGCGTTTGCGGCGTGAGAGGATCGAGCATCGGCAATCGCCCGAGCATGGGCGCATCGCCTAACGCCGCGATCGAACGCTGCGCATCCGTCCGTTCGTCGCCGACGAAGACAATGCCGAGGACGGAAATATCGCGCCGCCGCAAGGCTTCGAGCGTCAGCAGGCTATGATTGATTGTGCCAAGCGCCGTGCGCGCGACGAGAACGACCGGCAGGCGCCAACGCCGCAACACGTCGATCGTCAGCACGCGAGCGTTGAGCGGAACCATCACGCCGCCCGCCGTCTCGATGACAAGCGGACCATCGCACTCGGGCGGATTGAGCGCGGCGGCGTCGATCTCAACGCCCTCGTCTCGCGCGGAAAAATGCGGCGAAGCGGGCCGGCGTAAACGCCAAGCTTCGGGAAGAATGCGCTGCGCCGGCGCACCGGAAAGCCGCGCGACGGTTTCGGAATCCGTCTCCCCCTCCAAGCCGGCTTGCACCGGCTTCCAATAATAGGCGTTGAGCGCGCCGACGAGCGCCGCGGAGACAACCGTCTTGCCGACGTCCGTATCGGTTCCGACG
>CAZCJY010000085.1:0-10167 GCA_964498975.1 uncultured Methylocystis sp. | reverse complement strand
TCGGCGAAGCGGCGCGCACGATTGCGGATGTGAGCGCGGCAATCGACGCCTATCGCTTCAACGACGCGGCGGGCGCCGCCTATCGCTTCGTCTGGAATATCTTCTGCGACTGGTATCTCGAACTCGCCAAGCCCATGCTGCAAGGCGCCGATGGCGCGGAAAAAGACGAGACGCGCGCGACCGCCGCTTTTGTTCTCGATCAGATTTACGCGCTGCTGCATCCTTTCATGCCCTTCCTCACCGAGGAGCTCTGGGCGATCAAGGGCGCGCAAGGCCCTAAGCGCGAGAGCCTGCTGGCGCTGAGCGAATGGCCGTCGCTGGAAGGTTTGGAGGACGCCGAGGCCGAAGCCGAAATCGGATGGGTGGTCGATCTCATTTCCGAAATCCGCTCGCTGCGCGCCGAGATGAATCTGACGAGCGAGACTGAACTGCTGCTCATCGGCGCTGACGCCGCGCTGCAAGCGCGGGCCTCGCGCTGGGACGAGACGATCGGAAAGCTCGCGCGTCTCTCGCGTCTCGGCTTCGCAGACGCCGCGCCTAAATCCAGCGCGCAAATCATCGTGCGCGGCGGCCTCGCCGCCATGCCGCTCGAAGGCGTGATTGATCTTGCAGCCGAGAAGGCGCGGCTCGGCAAAGAGATCGCCAAGCTCGAAACCGACGTCAAAAAGCTCGACGCCAAGCTCGCCAATGAAGGTTTCCTCGCCAAGGCCGACGAAGAAGTGATCGATGAACATCGCGAGCGGCGCGAAGAAACGGCGGCGCGCATCGACAAGCTCAACGCGGCGTTGGGAAGGCTGGGTTAGGGCTTCGTTTTCTGGATCACGCCAACGATCGGCCCCATGGTCGGCGCCAAACGATCGTGGCGCGAAAGCGAGGGCGCATAGAGCGCCGACGCCGAGCCGCCGTCGAGAAACAGCGCGTCTGGGCAATGCAGGCGGTCGCGAAAAAGATGCGCGAATTGGTGAAATGTCACCGGCCGGTTGGAGATGGCGAAACGCACAATATGGCCGTCCTCGACGCCGACGCCATTGCGAAATTTTTCCGACATGCCATCGTCGTGAATGCGCGGATGGATGCGCCCGCCGATGACGAGCATCGGTCCCGATTGTGTCGCGAATTTTGGCCGCATCCGGCTCTTGAGAAAGCGCGCGGTCTCGGTGACGCCGGCGCGCGCGCTGTCGACCCAAAAGACGCCATTGGGCTTCAAATGAAAATTGCCGGACCCGCCGCGGGTATTGGCGCCGTTCAGCGTCCGCCCATTCTCGACGTAAAGCCCGACCGGCGCGCGGTCCTCGTTATACATGCCGGCGTTCATGGCGAAGACGAGCGTCTCTCCCTTGCGCGCCAGATCGCCCAAGACGCGCGAGAAAGCGCCGTAGCTCTCGCCTTTCTCGTCGCGCAGGAACAGGCGAATGTCGTTCTTGCGCACGTCGAAGTCGCAGACCGTATAGGCGACGCCGTCGTCCTCGATCTCGGCGCAGGGTCCAGGATCGGCGGCGGCCCGCGTTGCGAAGAAAAACGCCAGTCCGACGGCCGCGAGCGTTTTTGAAAAGGCTCGGATCATGTGAATCCTTAACTTTGCGCCGAGCAAGCGACCCTTCCTTTCTTCCTATCGTCGAAACCACGATGCGCAAACACCGGTTTTGGCGCTATGTCATTCCCGGCAGAGCGAAGGCCTGACCGGGAATCCAGAGCAACGTCATGAATGGCTGGGTTTATGCTGGATTCCCGATCGCGCGCTCTGCGCGCGTCGGGAATGACAACCACGAAGGGGCGCTTTGACGCCCGGTTTGAAACGTCGCCGCCGCAAGGCTAGATAGGCAGGAACAAGCGCGCCGGTAAGTGCGCGCGGGAGAGCCGATTGTCCCATTCCATCACAGAAGCCATCGAGGCCGTCGCGCGCGGCGAGATCGTCGTCGTCACCGATGACGACGACCGCGAGAACGAAGGCGACCTCGTCGTCGCCGCTTCTCTCTGCACGCCCGAGAAAATGGCCTTCATCATCCGCCACACCAGCGGCATCGTCTGCGCGCCGCTGCCGATCGAGGACGCGCGCCGCCTGCATCTCGCGCCAATGGTCGCGGAAAACGACGCGCCGCTGGCGACGGCCTTCACCGTCTCGGTCGATGCGCGGCACGGCCTCACGACAGGCATCTCCGCCGAGCAGCGCTGCAACACCGTGCGCGCGCTCGCTAACGGCAATATGGGCGCGGCCGACTTCGTGCGGCCCGGTCATGTCTTTCCGCTCATCGCCAAGGACGGCGGCGTGCTGATGCGCTCCGGCCATACCGAAGCCGCCGTGGATTTGTGCAAGCTCGCCGGCCTGCCGCCGGTCGGCGTCATCTGCGAACTCGCCAATGACGACGGCACGGTGATGACCGGCGGGCAGATCGCCGACTTCGCCCGCGCGCATGATTTGCAGCTCGTTTCGGTCGCGGACCTCATCGCCTATCGGCAGGCGCGCGAAAAGCTCGTCGAACGCGTCGCGACCTTCCCGGTCGTCACCGACGCCGGCGAGATGACCGGCCACGCCTATGTGACGCCTTTCGACAGCGTGCAACATTTCGCCTTCGTGCTCGGCTCGGTCGGCGACGGGCGCGACGTGCCGACGCGCCTGCATCGCGCCGACATTCTCGCCGACGTCTTCGGCGGGGCGCAGACGATCAAGAAGACGCTCGCTCGTTTCGGGCGCGAAGGACGCGGGGTGCTCGTTTATTTGCGCGACGGCGCGGCGGGCGTGCCGGCCAATGTCGTTGGACGGCAGGAAGAAAACGCGGAGGAGACGCGCAAGCGCCAGTGGCTCGACGTGGGTCTCGGCGCGCAGATCTTGAAGGATTTGGGCGTCTCGTCGATCCGGCTGCGCTCATCCTCCTCAAAGCCGCGCGCCTTCGTCGGGCTGTCGGGCTTCGGGATCGAGATCACCGCCGTGGAGCCGGTGGAGTGAGCGGCCGCTGGCGGCGACGCCAAATCAGGAAGGCGAAGCCAAGAATGAAAATCGAGGCGAGGCTAGCGATAAGCAGGTCGGAGCCGGCGGATTGAATGACGAAGAATATGCGCCCGCCCTGGTAGGCCGTTCCGTCGGCCTTTCTGATGTTTACCGCGACAATGTATTTTCCGTCTTCGGCGAAATCATAATCGAAGCTCAAGGCCGCATCGCCATGCGCCTGATATGTCTTGAGCAGTTCCGGCGGCTTGAGTTCATTTTTGCCCCAAAACAATTGGACCTCGATGTCCAGATCTTTCAAATCATCAAAGAGCGGCGGGCGCGCTTTTTCATCTCCATAGCCGGCAATCTCCAAATTCAAACGGGTCGGCCCAAAGCTGGGGATTTCGCGGTAATGGCGTTCCGACGTCCCTTCCTCATTTCTTTGAGTCGCGAAGAAAACCAGTCGATAGGGGCCAACGTCGAAGGCGCCTTCGCAGGTCATGCCGTCGCAAGAGTCGGGCGCGGCGGGCTGAGCGAAGACGCCGGCGCCCGCGAAGACCGCAGGCAAAAGCGCCACAAGAAACGCCCTTTTGATCATGCGCATCCCCTCAAGCCTCAATCCGCGCGCGGATGCGCCGAGCGGTAAGCCTCCAACAGGCGCTGCTTGTCGACGGCGGTGTAAATCTGCGTCGTCGACAGCGAGGCGTGGCCGAGCAATTCCTGAATCGTGCGCAGATCGCCGCCGCGGCCCAGGAGGTGCGTCGCGAAGGAGTGGCGCAGCGCATGAGGCGTCGCGCTATCGGGCAGCCCCAGCGCCCCGCGCAGGCGCTCCACAGCCAGTTGGACGATGCGCGGCGACAGCGGCCCGCCCCGCGCGCCGACAAATAGCGGCCCGCCGGCAAGATCATAGGGGCAGAGCGCCAGATAGGCTTCGATCGCCTCGCGCACCGGGGCGATCACCGGCGCGGCGCGCGTCTTGCCACCCTTGCCGAGGATCGTGACGCGGTCGGCCGAGCCAATCGGCGCCTCGGCGCGCGAAATCGACAGCGCCTCGGAGATTCGCAGCCCCGCGCCATAGAGCAGAGCCAGAACGGCGGCGTCGCGCGCGATGATCCAGGGTTCGCGCGCCTCGCCCGCCCGCAGCGAAGGGTCGATCACGTCGCGGGCGTCCGTGACGGTCAGCGCCTTGGGAAGGCTATGCGGGCGCTTGGGCGCGCGCACCGCGCCGAAGAAATCGGTCTTGGCGAGGCCTTTCTTCTCCAAAAATCTCAAGAAGTTGCGCACCGCGGCCAGCGCACGTAGGAGCGAGCGGCTCTCCAGCCCGTCATTGCGCCGCCTGGCCAGAAAAGCGCGTAAATCCGCGGGCTGAAGCGATTTCAGCGCGGCGGCGTCCGGCCGCGCGCCGAGATGTTGGGTGAGAAAGGCCAGAAAAGCTGCAAGATCACGCGCATAGGCGTCGACCGTATGGCGCGAGGCGCGGCGCTCGCCCGCGAGATGACGCAGCCACAGCGCCCCCTCTTCGGCGATCTGCGGCGTAGCGCAAAACCACGCCGGGCCGGGAATGGGCTTCTGGGCCGGGCCCGGTCTTGCGGCCGAGCGCGCAGCTCTCGGGGCCGAATCGCGCATGGCCCGAGCTTGGCGCGAAAAACGTAAAGAAAAAACCGCTTGCGCCCGCCTTGCCGCTTATTCGCCCGCCTCGATCTCGGCCTTGGCCTTGGCGAGCATTTCTTCCATCGTGCGGCGAATCTGGTGCTCGGACTGGTCGACGCTGGCGGCCTCGAAATCCTTCTTCACCTGCGCCACGACGCGCTCGTCGGCGTCGGCGGCGACTTCGGCCGCGACGAGAGCATCGGCGTAGGCCTGGGCGTCCGCGGCGCTCTTGCCGAGCTTTTCGGCCGCCCAAAGGCCGAGCAGCTTGTTGCGGCGGGCCTCGGCGCGGAACTGCAGCTCCTCATCATGGACAAAGCGTTTCTCGAACGATTCTTCGCGCTGGTCGAAAGTGCTCATATTCCATCCTCGGCCGGTTGTTTTTTATAACGCGCGGCGGCGAGAAAACCGCATCGGCGCTGGCTCGGATATAGGCGCATTCACTCGTAAAGCCAATGCCGGAAAGCGCAGTCCTGGCCGCGCCAAAGCCCGGATTTTAGGCGCGTTGTGTCGGCTTTCCCTTTGCGATAGAGTGCGATGTCGGCTTGTCACTGGTCGCCAAAGTCGCTAGGACCGCCGTCATCTGCGGCCAGGGCCCCTGCCCGCCGCCGCTCCCTGAGGCGCCGCGCCCAGAACGGGCGCCGAAAGCGGACACGACTTCGGAGGAGCTCGGCCCACCCCATGGATTTTCTCAAGCCCCGGTTGATCCCAATGAACCGCCGTCGCCGAATCTACGAAGGCAAGGCCAAGGTCCTCTATGAGGGCCCGGAGCCCGGCACTTTGATCCAGCACTTCAAGGACGACGCCACCGCCTTCAACGCCAAGAAGCACGAGGTCATCGACGGCAAGGGCGTGCTCAACAACCGGATCTCGGAACATATCTTCCAGCATTTGAACAGCATCGGCGTGCCGACGCATTTCATCCGCCGGTTGAACATGCGCGAGCAGCTGATCCGCGAAGTGGAAATCATTCCGCTCGAGGTCGTCGTGCGCAATGTCGCGGCGGGTTCGCTCGCCAAGCGGCTGGGCATGGAGGAAGGCACGCAGCTGCCCCGCTCCATTATCGAATTTTACTATAAGAACGACGCGCTCGACGATCCGATGGTGTCGGAAGAGCACATCACCGCTTTCGGCTGGGCGACGCCGCAGGCGATCGACGACATCATGGCGCTCGCCATCCGCGTCAACGACTTTCTCTCCGGTCTGTTCCTTGGCGTCGGCATTCGCCTTGTCGACTTCAAGATGGAATGCGGGCGGCTGTGGGAAGGCGACATGATGCGCATCGTCGTCGCCGACGAGATTTCTCCCGACAGCTGCCGGCTGTGGGACATCAAGTCGAACGACAAGCTCGACAAGGATCGCTTCCGCCGCGACATGGGCGGGCTGGTCGAGGCCTACACCGAGGTCGCGCGCCGGCTCGGCATCATGCAGGAAAACGAGACCATCCGCACCGGCGCGCCGAAGCTGGTGCAGTAACTCAAGCGCCGCACCAGGTCTGTCCCCTGCGGCGCGCGCGTTTGACGTTGCGCGACATTTATCGCGCCACCGGTCTGGCGTAGACGGCTACGCGGCTTGCGATTTCCGCAGTGAGCCCACTAACCCGTTGCCCAGTTTTCTCCTGATCCTCGGACAGCCCATGAAAGCCCGCGTCGTCGTCACCCTCAAATCCGGCGTTCTCGATCCGCAAGGCAAGGCCATCGAAGGCGCCCTGAAATCGCTCGGCGTCGAAGGCGTCGCCAGCGTGCGGCAGGGCAAGGTGTTCGACGTCGAGATGGCGGGCGCAAACGCCGCGAGCGCCAAGGCGCAATTGCAGGCCGCCTGCGAAAAGCTGCTCGCCAACACTGTCATCGAAAACTACCAGATCGATCTATGAAGGCCGCCGTCGTCGTCTTCCCCGGCTCCAATCGCGAAGGCGACATGGCGCGCGCGCTCAAATATGCGACCGGCCAAGCGCCCGCGATGCTCTGGCACGCCGAGCATGCGCTGCCGGCAGGAACCGACCTCGTCGTTCTGCCCGGCGGCTTTTCCTACGGCGATTATCTGCGTTGCGGCGCCATCGCCGGACGCGCAGCGATCATGGACCCGGTGCGCGCCCACGCCGCGCGCGGCGGCCTCGTGCTCGGCGTCTGCAACGGATTCCAGATTCTCTGCGAAAGCGGCCTCTTGCCGGGCGTGCTGATGCGCAACGCCAATCTGCGCTTCGTATGCAAGATGCAGCATCTGCGGGTTGAAAGAAACGACACGGCGTTTACGCGACAATACGCCAAGGATCAGGTGATCGAAGTCTGTATCGCGCATGGCGAAGGCAATTACGAAGGAGACGACGCGACCATAGAGCGGCTTGAAGGCGAAGGCCTCGTCGCTTTCCGTTATTGCGATGCGAGCGGCAAGCTCGGCGGCGCGGCCAATCCCAATGGCTCGCGCAACGACATCGCCGGGATCTATTCGGAAAAGCGCAATGTGCTCGGCCTCATGCCGCATCCCGAAAATCTCATCGATCCGCTCGTTGGCGGAATCGATGGCCGCGCCTTGTTCGAAAGCCTCGCCAGCGCGGCATGAGCGCTTACACTTTAGGCGGTAGCGGAAATAGCCCGACGAAGCGCTCGGCGAGCGAACGGTCGCCCTCGATCGTTAGCGCCCCTTGCGCCTCCAGCGCCTTGAGCGGAACGCCGCCGTAAACCGCCGCGGCGATGGTCGTCGCGGCGCCCGAGAAAACCACATCCGTCCGGTCGAGCGCATCCCGCGCGGCATCGCATTTGCCGCCGCCGATGCGTACAAGAAATGTCTCGTCGCCGATGCGGAGCCCGACGCGCGCTTTCAGTCCTTTCGCCCTGCTCGCGTCGAACATCGTCTTGAACGACAGCATCAGCGAAGCCGCGCTCAAGGGTAGCGTCGGATCATGCAAGGGCGAGCGCGCCGCCCAACGGCCGAGTACGCTTAACACCGGCTCTATCTCACAACCCCAGGGGGTGAGTTCATAGACATGGCTTGCCGCGGGCGGCGGCAGCTTGCGACGCGTCAGCGCGCCGATTTCTTCGAGCCGCTCCAATCGCTGTGTCAGCACATTGGCGCTGACGCCGGGAAGATCGCCGCGCAGATCGCTGAATCTTTTCGGCCCGAACATGAGTTCGCGCATCACCAGCAACGCCCAGCGTTCACCAATGAGATCAAGCGCATGCGCAGCCCCGCAGGCGTCGTCATAGCTGCGGGCGTGAGCCGCTTTCACCGCCGCCTTGGCGCTTTTAGTTATTTTTTGTAACTTCATTGTTGCTTTTTATAACTGATGTGGCTAGCCTCGGCAACGACTGGTTTCGAGGGAGTCTGCTATGTCCATGCTTATCTTTGTCAATCTTCCCGTCGCCGATCTGCCGAAAGCCACGGCTTTCTATGAATCGATCGGCGCCAAGAAGAACCCGCAATTCTGCAACGACACAGCCTCCTGCATCGTCTTCTCCGACACGATCTACGCGATGCTGCTGACGCACGACAAATTTCGCCAGTTCACGACAAAGAAGATCGCGGACGCCAAGACCAGCGCGCAAGTGCTGATCTGCATCTCGGCCGAAAACCGCGCCGCCGTCGACGATTTGGTGGTTAAGGCGCAGCGCGCCGGCGGAACGCCAGATCCAACGCCCACCCAGGATTTCGGCTTCATGTATGGCCGCAGCTTCGAGGATCTCGACGGCCATATCTGGGAGATTATGTGGATGGACGCAGAAGCGGCGGCAAAGGGCTGCCCGCAACAAGGAGCGGAGCAATGAGCTACGTCGACGGTTTCGTTATTCCGGTGCCCACGGGCAAGAAGGAAGACTATCGCAAGGCCGCCGCGCAAATGTGGCCACTGTTGAAGGAGTTTGGCGCGGGGCGCGTTGTGGAGTGCTGGGGCGACGACGTGCCCGACGGTAAAGTCACCGACTTCAAGCGCGCCGTCGCCGCGGAGAGTGGCGAGGCCGTCGTGTTTTCATGGATTATATGGCCGTCCAAAGACGTGCGCGACGCGGCGCACAAGAAAATGCACGAAGACCCGCGCATGAAGGACATGCCAATGCCATTCGACGGCAAGCGCATGATCTTCGGCGGATTCAGCGTTCTGCTCGACGAAAGCGCGTCATGACGCTCATGCTGTATGGCCATCCGTTTTCGTCCTACACGCAAAAGGCGCTGATTGCGCTTTATGAGAACGACACGGCCTTCCAATTTCGATCGCTCGAGGACAAGCAAGCGGAAGGGGAGTGGGCCGCGCTTTGGCCGATAAGACGCTTTCCGCTTCTGCTCGACGATGACCGCAGCATCATGGAGGCCAGCGTCATCGTCGAATATCTGGACCTGCGCTATCCTGGCCGAACGACGCTCATGCCGCGCGATGCGCATGCGGCGGTCGATGTCCGCTTCATGGATCGGTTCTTCGACAATTACATCATGACGCCGATGCAAAAAATCGTGTTTGATCGACTGCGCCCGGAAGGAGATCGAGATTCATTTGGAGTCGCTGAAGCGCGTCGGGCGCTGGACACGGCATATGGCTGGCTAAACGAAAAGATGAAAGGTCGGGAATGGGCGGCGGGAGAGGATTTCTCGCTCGCGGATTGCGCGGCGGCGCCAGCGCTTTTTTACGCCGACTGGTCTCACCCGATAGACGATGCGCTGGCGAATGTTAAGGCGTATCGCCGTCGTCTCCTCAGTCGGCCCTCCTTCGCCAGAGCCGTCGACGAAGCGAGACCTTATCGCGCTTATTTTCCTCTCGGCGCGCCGGATCGGGACTGACGCCGCCCTCTTATCGCCGCGCCGCGCGGGCGACATTCCACAGCGCGCGCTCGGCCTCCATTTGCGCGACGGCGCCGTTGGCGCGGGCGCGCATTTGCGCCGCGCGCAGCGGTTCGATCAGCGCGCCAAGCCGCGACGACGACCAGCTCTTGAGCTGCTCCTCCATCAGCGCGCGATGCATGAAGCCGAAGCCCGCGCGCATCAGCGCCGAGACGCCGGCGTCAGGGCGCCCGCCTTCGCGCTCCATGGCGAGACGGCCGCGATGCAGCGCGACAGCGTAACGCAACGCGCCAAACAGCAATTGCGACGCGTCGCCGCCCTGCGCGAAAAAAGCGTCAAGCGCGGCGCCGATCCGCGCGTCGCCAGCGAAAGCCGCCGTCACGACGCGATCCGACGCGATGCTGGAGGCATGCGCGACGATGGCCTCGACATCGGCGGCTTCGACATGCTCACGCCCATGCATATAAAGCGCGAGCTTATTGAGTTCGGCGCGGCTCATCAGCCGGTCTTCGCCGAGCGCGCCGAGCAGCAGGCCGCGCGCCTCCGGACTGGCGACAAGGCCCGCCTCGCGCAGACTGCGGTCGATCAGCGCCTGAAGATCGGGCTCGGCGTCGGGTTGGCATTCGATGGCGACGCCCTGCTTGGCGCCTTCCACGAGCTTGCGCAGCGGCGCGTCGCGCTTCAGCGCGCCGGCCGTCAGCACGACGGCGCAATCCACGGGCGGCGCCGAGATCAGCGACGTAATGGCGGGGATGACCGACTTGGCCCCCGTCTCGACGAGGATCGCGCGCCGTCCGCCGAACAGCGGCGTCGTGTTCGCTTCATCGAGC
>CAZCJY010000084.1:4152-10237 GCA_964498975.1 uncultured Methylocystis sp. | reverse complement strand
CCCAGTTCTGCGCCACCATCCGCGCCGGCCGGCCGAGATGGTCGGTGTGGACGTAATAGACCACCGGCGTTGCGGTGTTGACGCCGTCGACCACGGCCACGGGCAGATCATTCAGCCAGATATATTCGCGCAAGGTCACGCCCGCCGTATCGGTCTCGGCGATGATGTGATCGTTGATGTCATGGATATAGAGCGTCGTCGCGCCGCTCGTCACCATGCGGGAAGCGAGGCGGTTCGCGGCGTCATAGCCATAAGTTCCACCCTGCGTCGGCGCGTTGGTCTGGAACGCCGCGGCGAGCCGCCCCTCGACGTCATATTGGAAGGTCATGCCGAGCGCGCCCACACGCGTGTCGGTGAGGACGTTCCCCGCGGCGTCATAGGTGAAGGCGCGCGCCGTCCCGCCCGATGGCGTCACCGAGGAGAGCCGATTTGAGGTTCCCGGATAGGCGTAAGTCGAAGCGACCCCATTCGTCGTCTCCCCGGCACGATTGCCGTTGGCGTCATAGGTCCAGGACAGAGCGCCGTAATAGCCCGAAGCCGTGGCGAGAACACCCGCCCCGCGTATGTTGGGGCGGTCGAGAATTGCATGTCAATCATACCGCCAGAAATAAAATTTTTGATCTTTAGCAGCAAGCGATGAATTGTTCTGACAACTGTATAGTACGAGCGTCGTATTGAATAAATCGCTTCCTTGCCTCAGCTCCATAGGCCACCAATCGCCTGCTCTGTTTCTAGGAAGCTTAACTGCTGTTTTGTTTATTTTCCGGCAGGACTTTTCTAGGAAACTTTGATCCTTTGTTTGGACAGAAAACCCGAGCCAGACTTCATTTGTATCCAAATTGGCCTGCAACCTTATGTCTTTCGCAGACATGGGTAAAAAAGTCGGAATCCATCCCTTTTCTATTGCTCCTGCGCTAATGGCGGTCGCCATGTCAGGGTAAGTGCGTTCAATCGTGTCAAAGCGCTCGCAGCTCGAAATCAGCAACATGGTTGACAGGACAAGAGTCGTTACCGCCGCTTGGTTCATTCAACTGCCCTTCAGTAAATTGGCGGCAACGCGCTGGGGCGGAATTGAGCGCAGGCCTCAGCGCACGATCCCTGCGGGTTCTTCCTCGCCATTGAGCGACCATATCGATTCGCAGATTGGTCCGATTCGCTGTCAGAGGCCGGATAGCCCTTGATGTTCTGGTCCCACCACTCGCGCGCATCGCTGATCGTACAAGCGGCGTCTTGCCCACCGGGGCCACGTTGCGTGGCTTCACAGTTGGCCCTGCAGTGAAAGTATTTGTCCGCTCCGGATGTCCATGCTTGCCGCATGTTGTAGTAGTTGCGACCGAAATCCGTTGCGCCTCCAAAAGCGTCGCCCCAGTATGAAAAACCGTCATAAAAGTCCCCCAAAGTCCAAAGACCATAGGGATCGACATACACCAACGGATTTCCACTCACGTACCCATACAGGCTCCGCCCACCTCCATACCCAATCGGATCGGGCTGGACATATCTCCCGAGCGTCGCATCGTAATGCCGATGCCAGTTGTAGGCCAGGCCGCTCTCCAGCTGGAACCATTGCCCCGGAAAGCGCATGTCGAGCTTCGTCGTCGAATCCCAGATCGCGCTCACGCCCCCGAAGGGCGCGTAGATCACGTCCCACACCCAGGCCCAGTTCTGCGCCACCATCCGCGCCGGCCGGCCGAGATGGTCGGTGTGGACGTATGGGAATCACGCGGGAGTCACTGGCGCAAGGATTATATTCTGGCGGAGGGGGCGGGATTCGAACCCGCGATACGGTTTCCCGCATACACACTTTCCAGGCGTGCGCCTTCAACCACTCGGCCACCCCTCCAAGGAAGCGCGCAATATATTCAGGCGCGCTCAGAACGCAAACGCGCGCGGCGCGCCCTCATGGACAGGAAGGCGGCGCGCTCCTATGCTGTTCGCGCTTCGCCTCCTTTTCCACCGACGACCCGGAACATGCTGCGACTATTGACCCGCTTTATCGGCCTCCTTTTGCTCGCCGGGGGCTTCATCGCCCTGATTGTCGACGGCACCCGTTCGATCGCCGGCGGCCGCCTGATGGTCACGACGATGCGCAAGGGGGCTTCCGAGCTTTTCCCCGGCTTCTATCAGGCGCTTCAGTCCAACGTCGAAAATGTCTCCGCTTTTCTTTGGGACCCGATATTGGCGACGCTGATGCTCGCGCCGGTGAGCGTCGCTCTGGGCGGCGTCGGCGCGCTGATGATCCTGCTCAGCCATCGGCAGGCTTCTCCGATCGGCTATGCGCGCGGCTAGCTTTAGGCGCGGCCGGACCCCATATCCGCGCCATGGCGATCTTCGATAGGCTCAACCTTGCAACGCTGCGGGGTCCGATTCCCGACCGCGACGCGCCGGTTGCGCATGGCGCCAAGCATTTCGTCAACGGCCGCCCGCTCGATCCTCCCTTCCCGCTCGGCTGCGAGCAGGCGCTTTTTGGCATGGGCTGCTTCTGGGGCGCCGAGCGCAAATTTTGGCAGACGGGCGAGGGCGTTTACGTCACCGCAGTGGGATACGCCGGCGGCGCGACCCGCAATCCGACTTATGAGGATGTGTGCAGCGGGCGCACCGGCCACGCCGAGGTCGTGCGCGTCGTCTATCAGCCGGCCGTGACGCCTTTCGATGAGCTCCTACGCTTCTTTTGGGAGGGGCATGATCCGACCCAGGGCATGCGCCAGGGCAATGACGTCGGCACGCAATATCGCTCCGTGATCTACGCGCCGACGCCGGCGCAGCTTGCCGCGGCGCATGAGTCTCGCGCGGCGTATCAACGCGTATTGACGCAAGCCGGCATGGGCGAGATTACGACGCAGATCGCCGAAGAACCGGCCTTCTACTACGCCGAGGAATATCATCAGCAATATCTCGCCAAGAACCCCGGCGGCTATTGCGGGCTTGGCGGAACAGGGGTCGCCTGCCCGATCGGAACGGGCGCGCGCGCCGGCTGAGCCGGAACTATTGCGCCCGCAAGACCTCCCGGCAGGCCGCCGGCAGCGCCGCCATGGTCATCGGCGGCCAGCTCTTGGTCGACTTCTTGGGATGCAGCACGTCGTCGGTGAACCACCAGGCGAGCGAGGAATCGCAACCATCGCCCGAGGGCGTGGGGTCTTGATCCCGGCAATTCGAGCCGTCGGGGCAAAACAGCCGGATGTGGAAATGGTAATTATGGCCCCACATCGGCCTGACCTTGCGCATCCAGCCCTCGCCTTCCGCCGCGCGGCATAAGGCGCGCTTGATCGCGGCGTTGACGAAAATGCGCTGCACGGCGGGGTCCATCGCCGCGGCGCGGATGACGGCCAGATGTCCTTCGCTCCAGGCATCGGGCCGCACGTCGAGAAGGTCGTCGCGCACGACATCGGTCGCCGACATCTCCTCGCGCTCTTCGCGCGTCAGTTCGCGACCGGGCATTGGCGTCAGCCAAATATCCGCATCCAGACCGATCTGATGGGAGGCGTGGCCGGTCAGCATTGGCCCGCCGCGCGGCTGCGACAGATCGCCGATCAGAAGACCGGGCCAGCCCGAAGCGCGCGCAGCCTTGGGCGCGAAATGCTTCAGGAAAGCGATGAGATTGGGATGGCCCCAGCTGCGGTTGCGTGAGAGACGCATGACTTGCCAATTGGCCCCGTTGACCGGCAGTTGCTCTCCGCCGGCGAGACAGCCCCGCGAGTAAAAGCCGATGGGGTCGGGGCCGAGCGGCGCCGCCTCCCGGGCGCGCCCGAAAAGCTCCTTCGCAGGCGTCGAGGGGTCGGACGGGTGGGCGAGCGGCGGCAGCGGCTTGGGGTCAACCGAGCCTTTTTCCTGCGCCAGGCCTTGCCCGGCGATCGTCAGCGTCGCGAGCGCGATGAGCGCCCTGCGAAGCTTGCGCCATTTCAATCCATACATGAGCAGCGCCCCGGCGCCTGAACTCAAATCGCCCGCGCACCGCGCGAACGATTGCGAATCATCCTTGCCGCTCAACCTTACCGCTTCATTTACATTGATAGGGCGCGGGCCTCGCGCAAATATGCAGAAGGCCAAAATGCGTGCGCGTTGTGTGAGGAGTGTGTCATGCGTATTCCAATCCTTCTCCCTATATTGCTGATTTTTTTTGCCTCGGCTGGCGCCGCCAACGCCACCGCCCGCATCCACATCAATCTTTCGACGCAGACGATGCACGTCGACTCCTCTTCCGGCAGCTATAGTTGGCCGGTTTCCACCGCGCGCGCCGGCTATTACACGCCGCGCGGATCCTTCGCGCCGACCGGCCTCCAGCGCATGCATTATTCGCGCAAATATCATATGTCGCCCATGCCTCATTCGATTTTCTTCCGCGGCGGCTACGCCATCCACGGCTCCTACGCCACCGGCATGCTGGGCCGGCCGGCTTCGCATGGCTGCGTGCGCCTCTCCCCCGGCCACGCGGCGATGCTCTACCAGATGGTGCAGAATGAAGGCGGCAGCATTTCGATCAGCGGTTCGCCGCCCAGCGGAAGCCGCTACGCCGGCGCTAGACGCCACAGCCCGCGCGCGCAGGGCGACACGCTCGCCTATGCGCCTTCGCACCGGCGTCAGCCTTCCGGCTTGCATTGGCAAGCGAACCCATTTGCGCCTCTGTTTGATTGACAGCGCGCATGCAGTTCGGTCGCGCACAGGGTTAATGTTTCGTGGCTTTGATTTCGCGTAAGCCACTGTTAACGGGTCGCCTTCAGAATAGCCTCCAGCGGAGCCAATGGGGGGCCGCTGAAGATCAGGCCGCGCATTCTTGTCGCGCGGCCGCATCAGGGCGGCAATGGGCGACATCATCGAAACGGTCATCATCGGGGCCGGGCCGGCCGGCCTGACTGCAGGTTACACGCTGGCCAAGCATGGCCGCGATGCGCTGGTTCTAGAGCAAGACCCGGTTTACGTCGGAGGCATCTCGCGCACCGCGCGCTACAAGGGCTTTCTGTTCGACATCGGCGGCCATCGCTTCTTCTCGAAGTCGAAAGAGATCGTCGATCTGTGGAACGAGATTCTGCCCGACGACTTCCTCGAACGCCCGCGCCTTTCGCGCATCTATTATCGCGGGAAGTTCTATGCCTATCCGCTGAAGGCCTTCGAGGCTTTAAGAAACCTCGGCCTTGTCGAGAGCGCGCTCTGCATGGCGTCCTTCGGCTACGCTAAAGTCTTTCCGGTCAAGGAGCCGAAGACTTTCCACCAGTGGGTGCGCAACCAGTTCGGCGAACGCCTCTTCGGCATTTTCTTCAAGACCTACACCGAGAAGGTGTGGGGCATGAGCTGCGACGACATCTCCGCGGACTGGGCGGCCCAGCGCATCAAGGGCCTTTCGCTCGGCGCCGCCATCGTCGACGCCCTGCGCCGCTCTTTCGGCCTGCGCAAAGGCGACTCGGGCGCAAAGACCCTGATCGAATCCTTCCGCTATCCGCGCCGCGGCCCCGGCATGATGTGGGACGCGGCGGCGCGCAAGATGCAGAAGATGGGCGGACGCCTGCTGATGGGCCGCAGGGTGAACGCGCTGCGCTATGACGCGGCGAGCAAGCTCTGGACGATCGGCGCGACGCGCGAAGATGGCGCGACCGAGACGTTCCAGGCGCGCCATGTCATGTCATCGGCCCCGATGCGCGATCTGATGAGCGCGATCGAACCCAAGCCTTTGAGCCTCTTCAACGCGCGCGCGCTCAAATATCGCGACTTCCTCACCGTTGTCCTGATCGGCCGTCCGCAGAAGGAGCTGCCCGACAATTGGGTCTATATCCACGATCCGTCCGTCAAGGTCGGCCGCGTGCAGAATTTCAGGAGCTGGTCGCCGGAAATGATCGCCGACGGCGTGTCGACCTGTCTTGGCCTCGAATATTTCTGTTTCGAGGGCGATGGTCTGTGGGCGGCGTCGGACGAAGAGCTGATCGCGCTGGCGAAGCGCGAGATCGGCCAGGTCGGGCTAATGAATCCAGACGACGTCAACGACGCCTGCGTCGTGCGGCAGGCCAAGGCCTATCCGGTCTATGACGAGGATTACGCCGGCAACGTCGAGACGATCCGCCTCGAAATCGCGACGCGCTATCCGACGCTGCATCCG
>CAZCJY010000084.1:0-4142 GCA_964498975.1 uncultured Methylocystis sp. | reverse complement strand
GGCCGCAATGGCATGCACAAATATAACAATCAGGACCATGCGATGATGACGGGCATGCTGTCGGCGCTTAACATCATCCAGGGTCAAGAAACATTCGACGTTTGGGAAGTGAACGAGGACGCCGAATATTCGGAAGCCGGCGTCTCCGGCGCGCAGGAGGCGCTCGCGAGCGAGCGTCTGACGCCGCGCAAGGCCGTCAACGCATGACAAACGTCGACGCGTTTCTCGCGCGCGCGCCCACGAGCGGCGCCGCGCGTCTCTTTTCCGATCTCGTCAAATATGGCTTCGCCAGCGTCGCGGCGCTCGCGCTCGACTTTGCGACGCTGATGCTTCTCTACAAGCTCCTTGGCGTCAATCATCTCATCGCGGCGGGCGTCGGCTTTCTCGCCGGGCTCGCGCTGGTTTACGCCCTGAGCGTGCGCTATGTCTTCGGCGACCGTCGCCGTCTGTCCGCCCGTGACGAAATCGTCGGCTTTCTGCTCACGGGCCTCGCGGGCCTCGCGCTGACGGAAGGGCTGATGCATCTTTTCGTCGATTACGCCTGTCTGCCGGTCGCCGTCTCTAAAATTCCGACGGCGGGATGCGTCTTCCTGTTCAATTTCACGGCGCGGCGCGCGTTGCTGTTCTCTGCGCATGCGCGCCCGAACGAAAACGCGGCGCGCGGATGAGCGATCTCGCGGCGCGAGGAGGCGCGATGGCGACGCCTTCGGCGCGGGAAGAGTCCGCAGGCGATCGACTGTTGAGCGATCGCGCGGCGCTTGCGACAACAATTGCTCTTTCGCTCCTCGCAGCCGCCGCGATGAGTTTTTCGCGCATTCAGGTGGTTTGGAAGACGGGCGCCTTCTTCGATTCGGACGACGCCATGCGCGCCGTCGAGGTCCGCGATCTTCTCGCCGGACAAGGCTGGTTCGATCTCGTCGCCCGTCGCGTCGATCCGCCAAATGGGCTGCTGATGCATTGGTCGCGCATCGTCGACGCGCCGCTCGCCGGACTGAACATTCTATTCGCGCATTTCCTGTCGCCCGAATATGCCGAGCGCGCGACGCGCCTCGTCTTTCCGTTCATACTGCTCGCCGCGCTTTTCGCGCTTGTCGCCTGGCTCGCGTCGATCCTCTCCGACAGATCGGCGCGCCCGGCGGCGGTCTGGCTCGCCCTGCTCTCTGGCGCCGTGTTCCTGCAGTTCGCGCCCGGCCGCATCGACCATCACGCGCCGCAAATCGTGACGCTTGTCGCCGCGCTCTGCGTCTTTCTGCAGGGCCTCGATCCGACCCGCGCGTCGCGTCTCGCCTACGCCGCCGTGCTGATGGCGCTCTCGCTGGCGATCAGCCTCGAAAATTTGCCATTCTTCGTCGTGATGATCGCGGCGCTGCCCCTCATCTTCATCCTCGACGGCGAAAAGGCGCGGCCGCAACTCTTGTGGTTTTCGGGCGGGGCGCTTGTCGCCTTTCCGCTGCTCTATGTCGCGGCGGCGCCGGCTTCCGCCTATTTCCTATCCGTTTGCGACGCCTATTCCGCCGTGCATCTCGCCGCGATCCTTATCGGCGTCGTTTCGCTCGCGGGACTAACGCTCGTTGGCGCGCGATTCGCCACGCGATTGACGCGCACCGTCGCTATGGCGCTTGCGGGAGCCGTCACGCTCGCAAGCATCAGGTTCATTGCGCCGCAATGCATCGGCGATCCGCTCGGCGGTCTCGATCCGTTGCTGCGCGATCTGTGGCTTTCCCATGTCGCCGAGGCGCGTCCGCTGCTTTCCTTCTGGCGCGAGGCGCCGAGCGTCGTCGTCGCCACCGCGGGGCCGGTCGCGCTTGGTTTCGGCGCCGCCCTGTTCTTCGCGTGGCGCGACGGCGAGGCGGCGCGTCGCCGCTGGCTCCTCGCCGCTGGCGTAATCGCCATCGGCCTTGCGGCCGGCCTGTGGCAAACGCGCGTCTTCACCTCCGTCACGCCGATCGCCATGGCGCCGCTCGCGGCCGCGATCGTGGCGCTCGTCGGTCGTCTCGCCGTCAGCGCCCCGCTGCGCGCCGCGCTCGTCGCCGCGCTCGCCGCGCTGGTTTCGCCGATGGGACTGGCGCTGGCGCTGCCGTCAGCGGACGATTCCCAAGGCGCCGAACGCGCCTGCCTCAACCCGTCCGCGTTGACGCCGCTCGCTGCGCTGCCGCCCGCGCGCGTCGCCGCCTCCTTCGATCTCGGCGCGCATATTCTGGCGCATACGCCGCACAGCGTCTTCGCCGCTCCCTATCACCGCAACAATCACGGCAACCGCGCCGTCGCCGACGCATTTCTCGCGGCCCCGGAGCAGGCTGAGGCGAGGCTGCGCGCCGCGGGCGCTGAACTCGTCTTCTGGTGTCCAGATCAGAAACCGCCCCCGGCGCTTATCGCCGCAGCCCCGCAGGGACTCGCCGCCGCGCTGGCGAGGGGGGAGCCCCCCGCCTGGCTGGAGCGCAAGGCGCTCCCTGAAACATCTCTCCTTGTTTTCGCCTTGAGGCCCGCGAAAGAATAGCGGCGCTTGCGGCGCTTGCCTCCGGCGCGCCATAAGACCCCAAAAGGCAACAAGGATCATCCGCTTTGACGACGTCATTCGATCGCCGCCGTTTCCTTCTTGGCGCGGGCGGGCTCGCTTTCGCCCGCCCCGCTTTCGCCGCTTCCCAAGAAGCGGCCGACGAGCTGCAAGTGCGGGTCGAGAATAATTCCGTGCCCGAACTTTGCGCCGAGAAGGACAATATCGAGCTCGATTTCATCTCGCCGCGTTTGCGCAGCCTGCAAATTCAGGCGGTGCACCCTTCCTACATCAACACCATCGCCTCCGACCGCTGGGCGCCGGACTGGTCGAGCTGCGATCTGTCGCATGATCCCAAATTCTTCGCGCAGGCGCGGCGGCGCACCTTCTGGGAGACGCCGGAATTCTGGCTGACGGGCTATACCTTCCCTTCCTTCTGGCGCCCGAACGACGTGCCGATTCGCGTCGGCGACACGGTGGAGAAAGGCTTCCATCTCATCCAGTTATGGATGTGGTACCGCGAGCGCGCCGAAGAAATCATGGTGCTCTATCCCCCGGACGGCTATTGGCGCGCCCGCCCGCTGCCCTTTGAAGACATGCGTTGGACGGCATACGGCTCCTCCTTTCTCGTCGGGCCTGTCGAGACGCAGGAGCGCCCCATCGTCGCCTTCGACGAAATCATCTTCGAGCCGCAGACGCGCACTTTCGTATTGAAGTTTAAACGCGGCGGCGAAGGACGCGTCACGGTCAAGAGCGTCGATCAGGATCGCCTCACGCTCGACGTCTCCTTCAGCGACGCCATGCCGAACGGCCTGCCCTTTACGGCGCTGCGCTCGATGTACGCCATGCAGACGATGAGCGACGCGGCCATCGTCGCCTGGCGCAACAAGCGCGGCAAGGGCTGGGAAGAGGCGCCGGTGATCCGCTTCCCCGGCGCGAACGCCACCGAAGTCTGGGTCGGCAGGCATCTGCCGTCGCGGCACAATCTCTCCGCGCCGGACATGGTGTTCAGCAGATTTCTGGGCGCCGCGCCGGCGGCGGCGCATCGATGACGCAAGGCCGCTGGGGCGCGCTCGACGCGGCGCGCGGCCTCGCCGTCGTCGCAATGGTCGCATTTCATGTCATTTGGGATCTGGCGCATTTCGGCTATGTCGGCGCGAATGTTCCCTGGTCGGCGACGGTGCGGTATTTCGGCCATTCGATCGCCTTCGCCTTTCTCTTCATCGCCGGCGTCGCGCTCGTTCTGGCGCATCGCGACGGATTGCGCTGGCGCGCCTTCTGGCGCCGCTTCGCGATCGTCGCCGGCGCCGCGGCGCTGGTCACAGCCGGCACCTATGTCCTCTTTCCAAACGCTTACGTTTTCTTCGGCATTCTGCATTGCATCGCGGCGGCGAGCCTGATCGCGGTCCCCTTTCTTCGCGCGCCATGGCCCCTCGCGCTTATTGCGGCGGTTTTCTTTCTCGCCGGCGCCGAATTATTTTCTTCGCCCGTGTTCAACGCCAACTGGCTGCAATGGCTCGGCCTTTCGACCAGCGAGCCGATGACGCAGGACTGGCGTCCGATCTTTCCCTGGGCCGGGGCGCTGCTTATGGGCGTCGCGGCGGGAAAACTCCCTCTCCCCGTTCATGGGGAGAGGGCAGGGGTGAGG
>CAZCJY010000083.1:0-10321 GCA_964498975.1 uncultured Methylocystis sp. | reverse complement strand
TGGACGATCAGAAGCGCGTCGCCGGCGCCGCGGGCGCGGAGGAAGTGCATCTGCGCGAACTCGAACGCGCCGCCAAGCTCTTGAAGGAGCAATTGGAGACCGAGTCGACGAAATATCAGGAGGCGCTGGCGCGCGAGCGTCAAAAGGCGACGCCCGCCGATGCGCGCATCATCCAGCGCGCCCTGGCGCCTCAGTTTCCTTCCTTCCCCAAGAAACTGCCGATCACGGTCTTTGCGACGCTCGGCACGCTGATTCTCTCGGTGGGGGCGATCATTTCCGGCGAGCTGCTCAGCGGAAAGGCGCGCCCCGCCGCGCCCGCGCCGAGCGGGCCTGAAGCGGAGGCTAAGGCGTCCGCCGCGGCGGCGTCCGCGCCGCCCGGCGCGGAGCAGACATCGGAAGACGCCGACCTGACGCGCGCCGCCGAGGCGGAGGAAGCGGAAGACGCCAGCGCCTCCAGGTCAGCGGAGCCGCCGGTCGACACGCAGACGGCGCCAAGCCAGGTCGACCCGCCGCGTCGGGAGGCGGCTTGCGTGAAGGTTTTGGTGGCGCCTTGCGGCGCCGACGCAAGTTCGGACGAAGCGGCGATCGCGCTCGGACGCAATCTGGCGCGGCGCGGCCGCGCGCTGCTCATCGCCGCAGATTCCGGCGCCGAGCGTTTCGAAGCGCTTGCGCCGGAACAGGAAAGCGAACCCAAAGGCCTTGCGGATCTCTTGACGGGCGAGACGGCTTTCGCCGACGCCATTCATCGCGACGCTTCATCCCGCCTGCATGTGATGACGACCGGAGTCGGCGCGGGCGAGGAACCCTGCGACCTCAAGCCCGTCATTGACGCTTTGGCGCACACCTACGATTTTCTGGTGTTCGCCGCCTCGCGCGAACAGGCGCTGCGCTTGGCGCCGCTCGTCGATATGGCCTTCGTCATTGGCGGCGACGAAGCCGAGGCGCTGCGCGAGGAGCTCGCGAACGCCGGAGCCGACGCCTATTTGCTCGAAGACGGCGTCAACGCCGACGATCTCGTCGCCGCCGAATGATTTAACGCAGCCTGCCGATAAAGCGCCGCAGCCGCGCCGCCGCACGCGCCAGTCGCGGCGTCTGCTTGATGCGGCGCTTGGCGATCAGGAACAGCCGCAGCGTCGGCGCCGCGATCGCGCCCATCGCGCTGACCGGCACGATCGCGTCGACCAGCTCTATGGTTTCGTCGCAGACGGATTGCTTGTAGCGGGCTTCGCCGGCGCCGAGATCGAAATGCGTCATGCCGCGCGCAACGAGGTTGCGCATCAGCGCATGAAGCAGCAGTTCGCCGGGCGATGAGCGCGCGATCTCCTCATCCAGGTCGAACGAGTTGAAAATGCCGGAGAAGCGGCCTTCGCGGACGACGCCGGCGTAAGTCGCGACAATGCGCCCGTCGACGCTGAGCGCGTGAAGCTCGAGCGCGCCGTCGCCTTCCGCGGCGCTCAGGGCGCGCACGAGCGCGCGCATGCCGGCGCTTTCGAAGAGGCCGCCGACGCCGAGATCGGCGAAGCGCGCGGACTTCTGATCAATCAACGCCGTCGCTATGTCTTGCGCGCGGGCGCCGCGCGCGACATGCTCGTATGACAATTGGCCGATTTCGGCGAGGCGCGCCTCTTTCTTGCGCAGTTTCTTGCGCGCGTCTTTCGACAGGCGCGCGGCGAGCGCCGCTTCATCGGCGGGAAGCGTCAGACCATAAGCGTAGCTTGCGCTTGGGCGCGCCTTTGCGAAGGCGAGCGGATTGGCCGCGCCCTCGAATTGACGCGGCTGATTGCGCAAATAATAGAGGTCCGGCGGATTGGCCGCCTGCTTCGCGGCCCCCTGTAACAGCTCAAACGCCTTGCGTTCGTCGAAAGCGCCGGGGCGAAAGAGTCCCAGATTGAAGTTGCTCTCGCGTCCGCCCATGAAGGTCGCGATGCGCAGCGGGCCGCGCGTTTCGACGCAAAGCGGCAGCAACGCCATCGGGCGTCCCGCGGCGTTGCGCGCGACGACGATGAAGGGCTCGGCGTCATGTTCACGTCCCACCGTTTCCTGCCATGTGGCAAGAAACAGACAGGACTGATAAGGACTGACGGGCGCGACCTCGATCAAATCCAGCCAGTCATTGCGTGCGTCTTCGAATCGCTCGAACACCGCGATCGACATTTCGGCGCCGGCGACTTTGCTGTCCAGCTGTGCGACCTCGCTGAATTCAACCGTTTGCGGCTTTGTAGCCATGCCGTGCGTCAATCCTTTCCGCTTCAATGAATTTTCAGGTTTCCTTAGCGAATGGGTCAAGAGAAATAACTGAAGATTATACAATTCATTATAAACGATATTTTAGCGGAGCGTTAAGACATGCCGACATGGCGCGAGCGGGCAATCGGGATAGGAATGGGGCTGTTTCGCGCAAGCGGCGCGCACCGCCTCGCAGCACCCTTTACGCGCGGTCTTGGCGCGATTCTCATGCTCCACCGCGTCCGGCCGCGCCGCGACGACGCCTTCGATCCCAATGGCGGGCTGGAGATCGCCCCGGAATTTCTCGATCGCGTCCTGACGCATCTCGCGCAGCGCGGCTACGGCATCATCGCGCTCGACGCCGTCGTCGACATTCTGCGCCGTGGCGAACGGCTAACCCGCCCTTTCGTCGCGCTCACTTTCGACGACGGCTACCGCGACCTTGTCCAATATGCGTTGCCGATTCTCGAACGCCACCGCGCGCCATTCACCGCCTATGTGACGGCGGGCTTCGCCGACGGCTCCGCGCGGCTCTGGTGGCTGGAGATGGAGGAAGCGGCGCGCCGCCTCGACCATACCGACATTATCGTCGGCGGCCGTCGCATCATGCGCGACATGCGCACGCCGCGCGAGAAGAGCGAAGCCTATGACGAAATCTATTGGGCCTTGCGCGCGCAAGACGAAACGGAACTGCGGCGCGTCGTCGACGCGCTTTGCGCTCAGGCCGGGCTCGCGCCGAAGCAGATAACGCGCGACGCCTGTCTCGATTGGAGCGAACTCGCGGCCCTGGCGTCGCACGAGCTTGCGACGATCGGCGCGCATTCATGCACGCATGCCCGCCTCGCCAAGCTCGACGCCGCCGAGGCGCGGCGCGAAATGGCGGAAAGCGCCGAGGCGGTCCGCCGCGAATTGGGCGTTCCGGCGCGCCATTTCTGCTATCCGATCGGCGACGCCGCTTCCGCGGGTCCGCGCGAATTCGCGCTCGCGGCCGAGCTTGGCTTCGTCAGCGCGGTGACGACCCGACCCGGCGTGCTCTTCGCCGAGCACGCCCAGCATTTGCACGCGCTGCCGCGCCTGTCGGTGAACGGGCGCCACCAAAGTCTCGAGGCTCTCGACATATTGTTGAGCGGCGCGCCATTCGCGCTGCTCAATCGAGGCCGCCGGGTCGCCGCGTAGGGCAGGGGAGGCGGCCATCTCTTTCGATCCCTTCGACATGTCGGTCAAGGAAGTCGACTTCGGCGAAAGCCGCGGCGTCGCCTCGACGGCGCTCGCCACAGGCGGCGCCTTCATCGGCCTGACCGTCGTCATGGTCGGCGCGCTGGCGGCGCTGGCGCCCGGCGAACTCGCGCCGCTGCGCATCAGCGATCATGAATTGCGGCGCTTCGCCGATATGGGCCATTTCCCGCTTATCGCCGCCGCGGTGCAGGCCAATCGCGCGGCGCTCGGCGTCATCGCCAGCGCGCAGACCTTCGCCGCCTTCGCCTTGCTGTTCTTCGCGGCCGCCTATTTCGGCTGGCGCGGCTTCGTCAGCGGCCGGGCGCGCGGCTGGTCGAATAGCGTCTGGATTTTCGGTCTCATCGCAATCTGCGTGACGCCCTCGCTCTTTCCCGAGCTCACGCCGCAATGGATGGACTATGGGATCATCGCGTCTCTCGACGATGGCGAGATCGGCCTGGCGCCGGGTCCCCTCGGCGCGATCTACGGCGCCCATGGATTGAATCGCCGGATGTTGCCGGCCGTATTCATCGTGGAACGCGGCGTCGTCGGCGCGCTGGCCGCTGTTGCGCTTGCCTTCATCGCTCATGATCTCGGCTACAGGCTGCGCGAAGCGCTCGAAGATTTCGGCTTCATCGACGTCGAGGAGGCGCGCCACCCTGCCGCGGCGCAGCCTGGCGCCGCGAGCGGCGCTGGCCGGCCTTCCGGCGCGACGAAAGGGGAGGCGCCGCATGCGGGCTTTGGGCAGCGCGCCGGCGCGCCTGCGCCGGCGCCAAGCGACGAAGCGCGCGCCCGCGCGGCGCTTGGGGTCGGGGTCAGCGCGACGCGCCGCGAGATCGAGCGCGCCTACCGGGCGCAGATGAAGCGCGCGCATCCAGACCATGGCGGTTCGGACGCGCGCGCCGCCGCGCTGAACGCCGCGCGCGACGCCCTGCTGCGGCGGGAATAAAGCGCCGCTCTCGCAAAGCCCGCGACGGCGACATATATTCGCCCGGCAAGAATGGCAGGAGCGGAGCAATGAGCGGAACGGGCGTTTTCATTTGCATTGCGATTGCGGCGTCGGCCGCGCTGGGCGTCTATTTGCGCCTGCGGCAAATGGCGACGGTCGCGGAGAACCGCGACAGAGTGCCCGCCGATTTCGTTCGGGAGGTGACGCTCGACGAACATCGCCGCGCCGCCGACTATACGATCGCGCGCACGCAATTCTCGATCGTGGAAACTGTTTTCGACGCCGTAATCGCTGTATTGTGGCTCGCTTTCTGGCTCGCGCCCTTCTATGCGGCGATCGCGCAATTCGTCGAACCCGGACTGGCCCGCAGCGTTCTATTCGTCCTCGCCTTCGGCCTCATCAGCGACCTCATCGCCATGCCGTTTTCCGCCGCCAAGGCCTTTTGGCTCGAGGAGCGTTTCGGCTTCAACCGCCTGACGCCCGGCAAATTCCTCGCCGACGAGGTGAAAACCGGCCTGCTGCAGCTCGTCATCGCCACGCCACTGCTCTTTGGCATGTTCGCGCTGCTGCGCGCGGCGCCCGACAGCTGGTGGCTCATGGCCTATGTCGTCTTCATCGCGCTGTCGATCGCCATGACCGTCATCTATCCGACCGTCATCGCGCCGCTTTTCAATAAATTCACGCCGATGGAGGAAGGGTCGACAAAGCAGCGCATGGAGACGCTGCTCGCCAAATGCGGTTTCGAGTCGAAGGGTCTCTATGTAATGGACGCCTCCACGCGCTCGACGCATGGCAACGCCTATTTCAGCGGCTTCGGCAAGGCGAAGCGCATCGTCTTTTTCGATACGCTGCTGCAAAAGCACTCGCTCGACGAAATCGAGTCGATCCTCGCGCATGAACTCGGCCACTTCAAATTTGGCCATGTGCGGCAGATGCTTCTGCAAGCCGCGGCGATCGCCTTCGTCGGCTTCGCGGCGTTGTGGTGGGTCTTCGGTTCGGACGTTTTCGCCGGTTGGTTCGGCCTGCCCAATGACCCGGGCGTGGTGCTGGTGGCGCTGCTTCTCGCCAAGGAGCCGATCTCGCATGTGTTGTCGCCACTGCTCGCCTGGCGCTCGCGTCGCGCCGAATTCGAGGCCGACGACTTCGCCCGCGAGATCGTCGGCAGGGAGCCGATGATATCCGCGCTGACAAGGCTTACGCGCGACAATCTCGCGACGCTGACGCCCGATCCGCTCTACGCGACGTTCTACTTTTCCCATCCGCCCGTGCCGGTGCGCGTCGCGCATCTGCGCGCGGCGGCGTGAGCGCGATCGCGGCCAACGTGATTCGTCTTGTCGACGCGCGGGCATTTCACACCGTTGACGTGAAGGGGCAAGACGACCGACATTTGCGGCGACAATTCTGCGCGCTCGCTGTCGATGCGTCGATCGTCATATCGTCGCATTCGTCTGACGCGACGGCATTCGCTGCGGCGACATTCCTCGCCTTCACAAATCGCCCACCGGCGTTCTGCACGAAAATGCGCGAAAGATCGCGTGGATCGAATCTGACCGCAACGCGCATGTGGCCGTCACGGAGCATCTGCGCCAGCGCCGGCGACCAGAAAGTTTCGCCGCGCAGGACGATTCCGTTGGAGGTCAACGCGCAGATTGTTTCAGGGAGAAAGGATAGGCGAAAACGCAGGCAGTCCGTCGGCGCGCGAAAATGCGCCGCTTGGTCGGCTTCGCGCCAGACGTCGAGCGGCGCGCGCCCGGTGTCGTCGTGACGGCGGCGGTGATAATCGTTGATGAGGCCGTCGCCGATGGCGCATTCGACGTCACGCATGTCGCGCGCGAGCGCGCTGCGGACATGGCGCGGCTCCTCTGGCGCGCAGACGGCGATTTGCGCTTGCGCGATTGATACGGATCCAAGCCGCCCGCCAATCATATGCGTGGCGAGGACGCCGAAGACGCGCTGATTTACCGACAGGCCGACGGTCGCGACGCCCTGGTCGCGACAGGCGCGCACGAATTGGCGCAACCCGAAAATACTTTGCGAATCGGCGGCGACCGCCTCGGGAAGGCCGGCTGCCGGCCAATCGCCGACCAGTTCGCGCTCTTTCATCCAGCGCGTCTTGTCGCAGACAGCATGTAGCAGACAGAGGCTGACCGAAACGCGCGATGGCGGCGCGAGCGACAGATGAAAGCCCGCAACCATGCGCGTGCTGGCGTCGATCGCCAACGTCAGCCAAGGATATCCGGTTTCGCCCGTACGCTCGTCGAAGACGCAATCCTCGATCTTCACATGATCGAAGTAAACTATCTGCAACGGCCGTTCCGGGATGTCGCTCAACCGCATTTGAGCCATGTCCCGATCAGCTCCCGTCGTCAGGGCCGGGCGGCTTGCGGCCCTCGAAATCGCGGAGCCGCGCCCGGATAGTGCGCCAATTTGGGGGCGGCAACAGTTCCTCGTTGCAACGGCGATTGATGTCTTGAACGAGCACGCTGAATCTCGGACGGATCGATTTCGAATGGAAAGATTTGATCGCCTCATGGATCAGACGCTCGCGGCGGGGATCAAGACCGCGCGCGCCTTTGGGCCGTCCCACCGGACGCGTGGAGGGCGAAGTGACCGCGCCGCACTTCCGAAAGGTTTTCATCATGCGATAGGCGGTGGCGCGGCTGACGCCCAAGTCTTTCTTGAGTTCTTCGACGATGGTCGTTGAAGGTTTGCCGACAGTAGCGGCGAGGAGCTCTCGGAGAGCGTCCTCTCGCCGCTTGCGGGAATTCAAGCGTTGATCTTCTTCGAAGTTTGCGCTCATCTAAGTCTGTTCTCTTCTTATCTTATTTTTATTCTTCCCATTGCGCGAAGCGGTTTCCTCTATTCTTGTGGCCCCGCCAAGCCTTCGTTCTCGAGCGACTCGGCCGCCGCCACTGTCGCCGCGCCTTTTTCTCATAGATACAAAAAGAAAAACAACGTTGCATTTGTGCGCCACGGGCGTGCGCCAAGCCTATTCTTTAGGCGCCGTCTCAAGCGAAAAATAGTCCGCTTCGGCGCATAACGTAACAATATACTGACTTTCCTCGGAGTTCCAAGCAATTGGCGTGCATTGGAATAGTTAAAAAGAGGAGATTTTGTGCAGTGAGACGGTTTAATACATGAGACGCTACATTTTGTCGCGGTGGAACCCCAGTGTGACTTAGTTGCTTTGCCCACCCCGCTGACCACTTTTTTCGCGGCCGCCAAAAGGAAATCGTCCCGACTCGGGATAGATCGAGCCGGGACGATTCGGCGCCTTAGGGGGGAGGACGGCGCGTGTAATTTATCGGCGTTAGAGATTGAGCGCTCTGTTCACCGTCGGGATGAAGATGGCAAAGAGAAACACGCAGAATGCGACCCAGAAGGCCACCCACCCCAATTCTTTAACCGAGTGCAATGTCTTCATCCGCTCTTCTCCATTATTTGCTGCAGAACGCTGGCGACCAGCGTTTACCCGATATTCGACAAATAAAGCCTATGCACAATGCACGAAGGATGCGTCAGCATGTCGCATCTGCACATAAATATGCGATTAGTATCAGTCTAAAATATATTGTATCATCTTTTAATACATATAACTTGTATCAAGTGTATGATTCACGGTAGATATATAAATCTGTAATTATGCTAAGTCTCATATTTTGTAACAAAAGCTATCGTATACATGCTGGTTGCTACAAATTGTCGCGCGATTAATACTTCACTCTTATTGACATAACTGTTGTTTCTTGTGCTAGCGTCTTGCCACTGCAGAAGCCGCTCCGGCTTTGCTTGAAAACGCTGAGCAGTCCCTCGCAGGCGGCTGGCGGAGGCTTCTCGGCGCCGCCCAAGGCGTTCGGATCCTTTTTAGAGGTCCGATGGCGGGCGCCCTCTAGCGGCATTCGCAGGAGCGGGAGGCGCAGCGCCGATCAGGGACGGAACAACCCGTCCGGAACCAAGAGGAGGAGAATCAACATGAGTCTTACGACGGGAAAAGCGGGTGACGCCGCTCGAGCTGGCGAGCTCGACACCATCGTCAATTACAAGCCCGCGTACATCACCATGGCCGTCATGCTGGTGTTCTATGTCGGCATCCGAATCTACGAGCAATATTTCGGCTGGAAGGCGGGGCTCGATTCCTTCGCGCCCGAATTCCAGACCTATTGGATGAACTTGATGTGGACCGAGCTGCCGCTGGAGTTCATCGCCTTCTGCGCCATCGGCGGCTATCTGTGGAAGACGCGGGACCGCAACATCGACGCTGTCGCGCCGCGCGAAGAGATGCGCCGCATTTTGACGCTCATCGGCTGGCTCGCAGTCTACGCCTTCTCGGTCTATTGGGGCGCATCCTACTTCACCGAGCAGGATGGAACCTGGCACCAGACCGTCATTCGCGACACGGACTTCACGCCCAGCCATATCCTGGAGTTCTACCTCAGCTATCCGATCTACATCATCTGCGGCTGGGGCGCCTTCATGTATGCGCATACGCGCATTCCGCAGTTCGCCAAGAAGATTTCGCTGGCCTTCCTGATGTTCTTCGCCGGGCCTTTCATGATCTTCCCGAACATCGGCCTGAATGAATGGGGCCACACCTTCTGGTTCATGGAAGAGCTCTTCACGGCGCCGCTGCATTGGGGCTTCGTGTTCTTCGGCTGGTTTGCGCTCGCCGTATTCGGCGTCGCGCGGCAGGTGCTCGATCGTGTGATCGAACTCAGCAAGGAATACGAGAAGGACGTGCTCGCGCTCTAATCGTCATCCGTCATTGGCTGACGCGTCGGCTCTATGAGTCGCGCGCGTCGATCAAATTCGGGAAGCGGCCGCCCATCGCAAAGCGACGACGGTGATGAGCAACCGCTTCCCTTTTTCAAACTAGCGATGCGTCGCGAGGAAGCGATCGTCTTTGGACGAAATCGACCGACGATTCCGTCCGAGGAGCAAATCTGAGGAGAGGCAAATATGTCAGCATCGACCGAAACAGGCTTGCCGGCAGGCAAGACCTGGAAATCGAAGGAAGAGTTTCTCGGCTGCGTCATCCTGACGGACTGGATCCTTTTGGTGGTTCTGTTCGCCGTGCTGCTCGGCTCCTTCCACATCCACTATATGTTGCTCGCCGGCGACTGGGACTTCTGGATCGACTTCAAGGATCGCCGCATGTGGCCGACCGTGGCGCCGATCGTCGCCATGTGCTTCGCCGCGGCGGCGCAGTCCTTCTTCTGGACGCGCTTCCGCCTGCCGATCGGCGCGACCACCGTGGTGCTCGCGCTGCTCATCGGCGAATGGATCAACCGCTACGACAACTTCTGGGGCTGGACCTTTTTCCCGATCAACCTCGTGTTCCCGTCGGCGCTCATCCCCATGGGCTTCTGGCTCGACATCGTGCTGATGATCTCCGGCAGCTGGCTCGTCACGGCGCTGGTTGGCGGCCTGGGTTGGGGTCTGCTGTTCTATCCGATCAATTGGCCGGTTCTGGCGCAATATCACCAGGCCGCCGAAGTCGACGGCGTGCTGCTGACGCTCGCCGATCTGATCGGCTTCAATTACGTCCGCACGGGCACGCCCGAATACATCCGCATGGTCGAGCGCGGCACGCTGCGCACCTTCGGCAAGGACGTCGTGCCGGTCGCCGCCTTCTTCTCCGGCTTCATTTCGATGCTTGTCTACTTCCTATGGTGGAAGATGGGCCAGTGGTTCTCCACGACGAAATATCTTGAGATCGAAGAGGTCTAGCGCGCTTTCCGATCGGACGGAATCGTCCGATCGATAAGAAATCGCGCCAACTCAACAAGCTGGAGCAAGTTCTGATCGAAAAAGTCTGTCAACTTTTTCGGAACTTGCTCTATGCGCGTCGCGCGTCATCCGACCCAACGAACAATCAGGCCGGAGCCGGCGCCGGCTCCGGCGGCCAAAGAGACATCGAAGGGAGTAGCTCGA
>CAZCJY010000082.1:9284-10584 GCA_964498975.1 uncultured Methylocystis sp. | reverse complement strand
TCCTGCAGCGCTTCGTCGGCAAGACGCCCTGGGCGCATCTCGACATCGCCGGCACGGGCATGGGTTCGCCGACAAGCGACACAAATCAGAGCTGGGGGGCCGGCTGGGGCGTGCGGCTCCTGGACCGGCTGGTGCGCGATTATTACGAGGCGTGAGCCTTAGCCTCAAATTACGAAGCTGGAGTTGACGGGATGTGCCGCGACCCTGTCAGCCCGGTAAATCTCTTAGCCGCAAAGCAATATTCAACTGGCGTCTAAACAAAAATAATGCTTCAGCTTAACAAAAGCCAACTATAGCTGTACATCTACGCCGCTTTTACATTCAGTCTCGTATTTTTTGTTTGAAATGCTTGCGCGTCGTCCCACCTAGCCCAGTTGGCGCAGCAACGGGGACGCCTGTCCCCGGCCCGAGCGCCCCTTCGAGGCGCTGGGCAGGCTGCTTTGGCGAGAGACCGCCTGGGACAGAAAGGAGCGCATCATGATCGAAAGACACTGGAACGCCGATGTTATCGCGACCACGCTCGGCATTGTCTTCGTGGCGGCTGGCCTTCTCGGCTTCATCCCCAATCCGCTCGTATCTGACGGCGGCTATTTCCACGTCAACACGGCGCA
This sequence comes from uncultured Methylocystis sp., assembly GCA_964498975.1. Classification (GTDB taxonomy): domain Bacteria; phylum Pseudomonadota; class Alphaproteobacteria; order Rhizobiales; family Beijerinckiaceae; genus Methylocystis. Next base: position 9,973 of record CAZCJY010000082.1, on the reverse strand, counting down.
TAACGCCGTGCACATCCTCACGGGCGTGCTGCTCCTGGCGAGCCCGTCTTTGGGTTTGCCGGCCATGATGATCCGTCTTGTCGCGATTCTTTATACGGTGATCGCCGTTCTTGGATTCATCGCGCCTGACGCCGCCTCGCTCGGCGGGCTCATCGCCATGAACCATGCGGACCACTGGTTGCATGCGGCGCTGGCGGTCGTGCTGCTTTTCGTGGGATTCGCAAAGCCGATGGAGCGCTCGGTCACGACGGCGCATATGTAATCAGCGTGAAGCTTGGGGTTTTCGCGCCGCGGCTTCATGGTTGCGGCGCTTTTGATGGCCGCGTCGCGCGCGACGGGAGAGGAAGCATGGCTGGCTTAGCGAAACTTTGGCTTCATGCCGCCGTGCGGGAGGCTTTGGAGAACAGCGCCGTATCGGATGCGCAAGCCATCAGCATCGAGATCGACGGCGACGAAATCGTGCTGAGGGGCGCCGTCTATTCCATGGCTGATTTGACGGAGGCAGGATGCGCGGCCTCCAGGGCGTGCAGCCTTGTGAAGATTCGCAATGAATTGACGATCGCCTTCGTTTGGGAAGGTCCCTGCGACGATGTTTACGAGGCAGGCATAGAGTCTTTTCCCGCGAGCGATCCTCCCGCCTGGGCTTCCCGCTGAGGGCTGACCCGCTCCGGCGTGCCCTGGGCGGGGCT
>CAZCJY010000082.1:8431-9274 GCA_964498975.1 uncultured Methylocystis sp. | reverse complement strand
TGGCTCGCATTCTGCGGACCGCGCTGCTCGCGTCTCCGGCGTGCGGCGGCGTCGCGGACTTGCGCAGCAAAGCGAGATTGGCCATCACTGGCGTCGCGAGGATGTTGACGCGAAAGCCATGCCCGAGATCGCCTTCTATCACCATGCGCGGCGCAGCGTCGACGACACGCTGCCGAGCCTTCTGGAAAGGTCGCTTGCCCGCGGCTGGCGCGTCGTCGTGCAGGCGGCGTCCGAGAAGCGCGTCAAAAAACTCGACGCGCAACTCTGGTCGTATCATCCCGAGAGTTTCCTGCCGCATGGGACGAAGGCCGACGCCGCGCCGCAGACGCAGCCGATCTATCTGACCAGCGAAAACGATAATCCAAACAGCGCCGACGTGCGCTTCTTTATCGAGGGCGCGCGCATGGCGCCAGCGCTCGCCGGCGACGCCGCGCCGCATGAACGCGCCGCGCTTCTCTTCGACGGGGCCAATGACGAGGAGCTTGCCGACGCGCGCGCGCAATGGAAAGAACTGCGGGAATTGGGCTATAGCCTCGTCTATCACCAGCAGAGCGAGAGCGGCGGATGGGAAGAGAAGGCGCGGGAGCCGAAATCTTGAGCGATGATTTCGCTGCGCGCCGCGCCCGCGCCCGCGAAAGGCTCGACGCAATCGATCCGCATAAGCGCCCCGGCGGCGTCGAGGCCGATCCCAAGCGGCGCGAATGGTTCGAGGCCGTTTACGACCTCGCCGGAGAAGACCCGGCCGGCGTGCCCTGGGCGGGGCTCGCGCCGCATCCGCTGCTCGCGCAATGGCTCAATGGACGCTCGCTCGCGGGGCTTCGTGCGCTCGACGTCGGCTGCGGG
>CAZCJY010000082.1:0-8421 GCA_964498975.1 uncultured Methylocystis sp. | reverse complement strand
CGTTGTCGCCTTCGATCTTGTCGACCGCGCGGTGGAATGGGCGCGCAAGCGCTTTCCGGAAGGCGGCGTCGATTATCGCGTCGCAGATCTCTTCGAGGCGCCGCAAAAGTGGCGCGCCGCTTTTGATCTCGTGCATGAGCTTTATACGCTGCAGGCGCTGCCCGAATCGCTGCTTCCGGGCGCCGCGCGCGCGCTGGCGTCATTTGTCGCGCCGGGCGGAAGGCTTCTCGTCATCTCCCGCGCGCGCGGCGATGAGAATGTTAACGGCCCGCCCTGGCCGTTGACGCGGGGGCGCATGGAGGCGCTCGCCGTCGACGGTCTGCGGCTTACTCTGCTTGAAGACATTCCTGCTGACGGCGACAAGGTTCGCCACTGGCGCGCCGAGTTTCGGCGCGACGAGGCGCGTGCGTGAGCGCGCCGCTGCTCTCGATCGCGCAAGTGAGCAAGAAATTCGGCGACGTTATCGCGCTTGACGATGTGTCGCTTGATGTCGGCGCCGGCGAATTCTTCGCGCTGCTTGGGCCTTCGGGCTGCGGCAAGACGACGCTGATGCGCTGTATCGCCGGCTTCGAAGCGCCCGACAGCGGAAGGATTTCGCTGAATGGCGACGATCTTTCCGGCGTGCCGCCACATCGACGGCCGGTGAATATGATGTTTCAATCCTATGCGCTGTTCCCGCATCTCAATGTTTTCGAGAACATCGCATTCGGCCTGCGCCGCAAGGGCGAGGCGAAGGACGCGATACAGGCTCGCGTGGCCGAACTCCTGGAGATGACGCAGCTCGCGCCTTTCGGCGCGCGCAGGATCAACGAGCTTTCCGGCGGCCAGAAACAGCGCGTCGCGCTCGCGCGCGCGCTTGCGCCGCGCCCCAAGCTGCTGCTGCTCGACGAACCGCTCGGCGCGCTCGACCGCAAGCTGCGCGAAGACACGCAGTTTCAGTTGAAGGAAATTCAGCGCCTGACGCAAACGAGCTTCGTCATCGTCACGCATGATCAGGACGAGGCGCTGGCGCTCGCCGATCGCGTCGCGGTGATGCGCGCGGGCAGGGTGGAGCAGGTCGCCGGGCCGATGGAAATCTACGACCGCCCGGCGACGCGATTCGTCGCGGGCTTTGTCGGCGAGACGAATTTCATCGAGGGGCGCTTGGCGCGAAGCGGCGACGACGCGGTTCTCGTCACGCCTCTGGGACGGATCGCTTGCGCGGCGGATGGGTTCGCCGACGGCGCGCCCGCGACGCTGAGCGTGCGGCCCGAGCGCATCGGCGTCGCAAGCGAAGGCGAAGGGATCGCCGGCGTCGTCGAGAATTTCGTGTTTCGCGGCGAGACGACGCTGCTGCGCGTGCGCGTCGCGCCGGATATGGTGCTGCGCGCGGCGGCCGCGCATGGCGCGCGCTATGCGATTGGCGACGCGGTGCGATTGACCATCGCGCCAGACGCCGGAACGCTTCTCGCGGAGGAGCCATGAACGCGCGGCGCCGGCTTTCGCTCGACCAGCGGCTCGTGATCGCCGCGCCCTATTTGTGGATGGGCGCGTTCTTCCTCGCGCCGATGCTGCTCATCGCCAAAATTTCGCTGTCGCAATCGGTGCTGGCGCGCCCGCCCTATCGGCCGATTTTCGAGCTCTCCGACAGTCTCGGCGAGATATGGGCCAAGGCGCAGACCTTCACGTTCGACTCCTATCGCGCGCTTATAAGCGACACGTTCTATGTCGAATCCTATCTTTCTTCGCTCGCCATCGCCGGCGTCGCGACGCTTATTACGCTTATTGTCGCTTACCCCTTCGCGCTCGCTATGGCGCGCGCGCCCGAGCGCATGCGGCCAATACTGATTGGCCTCGCGGCAGCGCCCTTCTGGACGAGCTTCCTCATCCGCGTCTATGCCTGGATCGCGCTCTTGAAGGACGAGGGGCTGATCAATAATGCGCTGATGGCGCTCGGCCTCATCTCCGCGCCGATCCAGATGTTCGCGACGACAGGCGCCGTCGTCGTCGGCATCGTCTATTCTTATCTTCCCTTCATGCTTTTGCCGCTTTACGCGGCGCTGGAGCGTCAGGACGCGAGCCTGCGCGAGGCCGCGGCCGATCTCGGCGCCTCGCCGGCGCAAGTCTTTCTGCGCGTCACTCTGCCGCTCTCGCGCGAGGGCGTCGTCGCAGGAACGCTGCTCGTCTTTATTCCGGCTGTCGGCGAATTCGTTATTCCCGACCTTCTCGGCGGCTCCGACACGCTGATGATCGGCCGCACATTATGGAATGACTTCTTCTCCAATCACGATTGGCCGGCGGCTTCGGCGGCGGCCATCACGCTGGTCGTCCTGTTAATGATTCCACTGCTTTTCTGGGAGCGCGCGCGACTCAAGGAAGAAGAGGAGAGGCGATGAGCGCCGCCGCGACATCGACGAGCGCTGCCGCGATTTGGGCGCGCCGCGCGATGCTCTTCGCCGGCTTCGTCTTCCTTTACGCGCCGATCGTCATCCTCGCGGCGATGAGCTTCAACGCGTCGCGACTTGTTTCCGTTTGGGGCGGCTTCTCGACGAAATGGTACGCGGCGCTGCTTGAGAATGAGCAATTGCTGCATTCGGCGAAGATCAGCCTCGCCGCCGCGCTGGTCTCGGCGATGCTCGCGACCTTGCTTGGCCTGCTCGCCGCCGTGGCGCTCGCCCGTTTCGGGGCGTTCCGCACGCGCATGCTGTTCTTCAGCGCGGTGCATGCGCCGTTGGTGCTGCCGGAAGTCGTGCTGGGTCTGGCTTTGCTCACCTGTTTCGTGGCGCTCGGCGTCGGCCGCGGCTTCGCGACGCTCGTCATCGGTCATGTCACGTTCACAATGTGCTTTACGACGATCGCCATTCTCGCCGCCTTGCGCGATTGCGATTCCGCGCTGGAGGAGGCGGCGATGGATCTCGGCGCCACGCCGCTCGAGGCCTTCATGCGCGTCGCCCTGCCGCAGGTCGCGCCGGCGATCGCAACCGCTTTTCTCCTCGCTTTCACCCTGTCGCTCGACGATCTCGTCATTGCGAGTTTTGCGACAGGCCCCGGCGCGACGACGTTGCCGATGCGCATCTATTCGCAAGTGCGCCTCGGCGTCTCGCCGCAGATCAACGCCATTTCGACGCTGCTGCTGGCCTTCGTCGCCGTGGCGCTCGGCCTCGCCGCCCTTGTCGCGCACAGCCGCGCGCGACGCGCTTGAGCGCGCAGGTTGTGAAAATCGCCGCGCGCGCCAGATAATCTTTTTATGGCTTACGATTGGTTTTCCTCGCTGCCTAATTTCATCACCATCGGCCGTCTCATTTTGACGCCGACCGTGATCGCTATGATTGTCGAGCGAAATTGGAGCGCGGCCTTTGTGCTTTTCGCCGTCGCCGGCCTCTCCGACGCGCTCGACGGCTGGCTCGCGAGAACCTTCCATTTGCAATCTGAGCTGGGCGCGATCCTCGACCCCATCGCCGACAAGGCGTTGATCGTGTCGATGTATGTGACGCTCGCCATCGTCGACGCGCTTCCGGCGTGGCTCGTGATCATGGTCGTTTCCCGCGACCTGATGATCACCGGCGCGGTCTCGCTCTCCTGGCTGATGGAGCGGCCGGTCGCCGTGCGGCCGCATATTTCCTCCAAGGCGACGACCGCGGCGCAACTTTTGCTCGCCGGAGTTATCCTGGCCGGGCACGCCTATGGCCTCCATGTCCCGATTCTGGACGTGACCCTGATCAGCCTCGTCGCCGCATTGACCGTCGCTTCCGCCTGCGTCTATCTGTGGCTTTGGGTCCAGCATATGAGGCTGTGACATGTCGCAGAGAAATCAGCCGGGCGCCGCCAACCTCCCCGCGGAGACGCGGCCCGCGGCTGCGCCGCCGCCGACCGAGATCGACATCGAGCTTCGGCCGATGCAATGGGCCGGGCTCAGCCTGGAGCGGCAATTGGCGCTTTGGGGCCTGACGCTCCTGGCGCTGGGGACGGCGCTTTATTACCTCAGCCCGGTTCTCGCGCCATTCGTGGCCGGCACCGCGCTGGGCTATTTGCTTGATCCTGTCGCGGACCGGCTGCAGCGTCTTGGTCTGTCGCGGCTCGGCGCGGCGGGGCTGCTGCTCGTCGTGTTTCTGTTCGTCGTCGGTACGGCGGCGGTGGTGCTGGTCCCGATCCTGTCGCACCAGCTCGTCGGCTTCATCACCTCTCTGCCGGGCTATCTGCAGACGCTCCACGGCCTGATGGCGCAGTGGAGCGAGAGTTTCACCAGCGAGCATCTGAATATCTGGCTAAAGGAATATGGACTGGGCGGCGCGGCGGCTTCCTTCGACGCGCAGAAATACATCAGCGACCTGACGAGCCAGGGCGCCACGCTGATCGGCGATTTTCTCAAATCGCTGCTGTGGCGCGGCTATGCGTTGATCAATGTCGTTTCGCTCATCGTCATCACGCCCGTGGTGGCGTTCTATATGCTGCTCGACTGGGATCACACCGTCGCGATCATCGACGACCTCATCCCGCCGCGCCATCGCGAGGATGTGCGCGGGCTCGCCCGCGACATCGACCGGGCGCTCGCAGGCTTCGTGCGCGGGCAGTCGCTCGTCTGCCTGTTTCTTGGCGTGTGGTATGCGGTCGGCCTGTCGGCCATCGGGCTGAATTTCGGATTCCTCATCGGCGTCATCGCCGGGGTCCTGAGCTTCATTCCCTATGTCGGCTCCATCACCGCCTTTGTTTTCTCCATCATTGTCGCGATCGTGCAGGGATGGCCGCATGCCAATCTGCCGATCGAGGCGGTGGCGATCGTCACGACAGGGCTCATCATGGACGGCTATGTGCTGTCGCCGCGCCTCGTTGGCGCCTCGGTCGGCCTGCACCCGGTGTGGATCATGTTCGCGCTGCTCGCCTTCGGCGCGCTCTTCGGTTTTACCGGCCTCATCGTCGCCGTGCCCGTCGCGGCGGCGCTCGGCGCGTTGATACGCTTCCTCGCGCGGCGCTATCGCGGGAGCGCGCTCTACCAGCATCCCATTCCCGATCGCGCGTGATGAGCGCGGGCGCGCCCGACGAACGCGATTCTTGCGGGCAGTTGCCGTTGGAGCTGCCGACATCGCCCCGTTTCGGGCGCGATGAATTCCTCCCCGCCGCGTCGAACCGTGCGGCGCTGGAGATGATCGACCGCTGGCCCGACTGGCCCGACCGCGTTTTGATGCTCATCGGGCCGCCGGGCGCGGGCAAGAGTCATCTTTGCGCCATTTGGGCGGCCCGCGCCGGCGCGCTCGTCGCCGCGCCCGAGGCGCCGCCCACGCTGGAGGCGCTTCTGGCGCAGGCGCCGCGGGCCGTCCTCATCGACAATGTCGACCGTGTCGCCGACGAGACCGCACTGTTTCATTTGCTGAACTTCGTTAACGAGACGAGCGCCTTTCTGCTGATGAGCGCCGCGCGCGCGCCGAGGGCAGGGGAGGTGCGGCTTCCCGACCTTCTGTCGCGTTTGCGCCGAGCGCCGGTCGTTGAAATCGGCGCGCCCGACGATGAGCTGATGCGCGCCGTGCTGGAAAAACTGTTCCGCGACCGCCAGCTCCTTGTCGAACCGCCGGCGCTGGCCTATGCCGCGCTTCGGCTGGAGCGTTCGCTTGACGCCGCCCGGGCCTTTGTCGCGACCATCGACCGGGAGGCCCTGGCGCAGGGCCGGCCTGTCACACGGGCGCTGGCGGCGCAGGTTATGGAGAGATTCCCCCAGGGTTGACGCGCGGATAGCGTTCCCGCGCGCCCGCGCCTGTGCCATGATGGCGGGGCGATCGATCGGAAAAGCGGTATGAAACCTCATATTCAGGACAAGCTCGCGGCCGAGCGCACCGGCGCCGACATCGACGTCATGGATCGCGCCGACCAGATTCTCGAAGAAGACCCGGCCAAGCTTGCGACATCGCCGCAGCGCTTCATCAATCGCGAACTCTCCTGGCTCGAATTCAATCGCCGCGTGCTGGAGGAGGCCTCCAACCGCAATCATCCGCTGCTCGAACAGCTGCGTTTCCTGTCGATTTCCGCCAATAACCTCGACGAATTCTTCATGGTGCGCGTCGCGGGCCTGCGCGGTCAGGTGCGCTCCGGCGTCACCGCCCGTTCGGAGGACGGGCTCACGCCGGCCGAGCAACTCGCCAAGATCACCGAACGCGTGACCCTCCTGACCAGCGAACAATTGCGCCGTTGGCGGGAATTGCGCGCCGAGATCGAGGAAGTCGGCATCGTCATTGTCGAGCCGGCGGACGTTTCCAAGGCCGATCGCGAATGGCTGGAGGATTATTTCCTCAATCGCGTCTTTCCGGTATTGACGCCGCTCGCGGTCGATCCGGCGCATCCCTTCCCCTTCATTCCCAATCTCGGCTTCACGCTGGCGCTGGAGCTCGTGCGGCCCGGCGACCGCAAAACATTGCAGGCGCTGGTGCGCTTGCCGCCGAAGATCGAACGTTTCGTGCGGCTGCCAAGTCCGCCGGGCGGCGCCGGACGCGACCGCTTCATGCTGTTAGAGACGCTGATCGCGATGAACGCGCAGCGTCTCTTTCCCGGCTATCTGCTGCGCGGCCAGGGTCTGTTCCGCGTCATCCGCGACAGCGATCTCGAAGTTGAGGAGGAAGCCGAGGATCTCGTGCTGCTTTTCGAGACGGCGCTGAAACGACGCCGGCGCGGCTCGGTGATCCGGCTTGAAGTCGCCGCCGACATGCCCGCGACGCTGCGCACGCTCGTCGCCGACGAACTCGATGTCAATGAGCGCGAGACCTTTGAAATCGAGGGTATGCTCGCGCTCAACGATCTTTCCGAACTCGTCGCGCTCGACCGGCCGGAGCTGAAATTCAAGCCCTATAATCCGCGCTTTCCGGAGCGCGTGCGCGATCATGGCGGCGATTGCTTCCTCGCGATCAAGCAGAAGGACCTCGCGGTTCACCATCCCTACGAATCCTTCGACGTCGTCGTGCAATTCCTGCAGCAGGCGGCGCGGGACCCCAATGTCATCGCCATCAAGCAGACGCTTTATCGCACCTCCAACAACAGCCCGATCGTGCGCGCGCTCGTCGAGGCGGCGGAGGCGGGAAAATCTGTCACCGCGCTCGTTGAATTGAAGGCGCGTTTCGACGAGGAGGCGAATATCCGCTGGGCGCGCGACTTGGAGCGCGCGGGCGCGCAAGTGGTCTTCGGCTTCATCGAACTGAAGACTCACGCCAAGCTGTCGCTCGTCGTGCGCCGGGAAGGGGCGGGGCTCGTCACCTATTGCCATGTCGGCACCGGCAATTATCACCCCGTGACGGCGCGCATCTATACCGACATTTCCGTGTTCACCGCCGATCCCGCGATCGGACGCGACGTGTCGCGCATCTTCAATTTCATCACCGGCTACGCCGAGCCTGCGGGGCTGGAGCGCATGGCGGTCTCGCCGATCTCGCTCAAGAAGAAGCTGCTTGAGCATATCGATGAGGAAATCGCTTTCGTGAAGGCCGGCAAGCCCGGCTCGATCTGGGGGAAATGCAACGCGCTCGTCGATCCCGAGATCATCGACGCGCTCTATGTCGCGTCGCAGGCGGGCGTGTCGATCGATCTCATCGTGCGCGGCATTTGCTGTCTGCGGCCGGGCGTGCCGGGACTGTCGGAAAATATCCGTGTGAAATCGATCGTCGGGCGCTTCCTCGAGCACGCGCGCGTCTACGCCTTCGGCGGCGGCCATACGCTGCCGCATCCGCGCGCGCATGTGTATATTTCTTCCGCCGATCTGATGCCGCGCAATCTTGACCGGCGCGTCGAAGCGATGATGCCGATCGTCAATCCCACGGTGCATCAACAGGTGCTCGATCAGATCATGCTCGCCAATCTCATCGACAATGAGCAAAGCTACCGTCTGCTGCCGGATGGGTCGTCCTTGCGTATCACGCCGCCGGAAGGTGAAGAGCGGTTCAACGCGCATAAATATTTCATGACCAATCCGTCGCTCTCGGGCCGCGGCAAGTCGCTCAAGGATTGGCGGCCGCGCTCCTTGCTCAAGCGCGCCCAAAATGCTTGAGACGCCATACCGCCAGGAGGCGCAACGGCCCGTCGCGGCGCCGGCGCCCGTCGCCATCGTCGACATCGGCTCGAATTCGGTGCGCCTCGTCGCCTATCAGGCGTTGACGCGCGCGTTGACGCCGATTTTCAATGAAAAGGCGATGTGCGGCCTGGGCAAGGGAGTCGTCACCAGCGGCTATCTGCCGGACGACGCGGTCGACAAGGCGCTGAATGCGCTGCGCCGCTATCGCGCCCTTTGCGAAACGATGGGCGTCGAGGATATCGAGGCGATCGCCACCGCCGCCGTGCGCGAAGCCAAGAACGGCCCCGCCTTTCTCGAGGCCGCGCGCGACGCCATACGCCGCGACATCTCCCTGCTATCGGGGCGGCGCGAGGCGGAGTTGTCCGCGCTTGGCGTCGTCTCCGCCGTCCATGAACCGG
>CAZCJY010000081.1:7866-10798 GCA_964498975.1 uncultured Methylocystis sp. | reverse complement strand
GTCGCGCGCGAGTTCGCTGCGCTTGATGAAGGTCGTGAGATCCGTGCCGGCGATCTTCACGTCGATGCCGGAGTCCTTCACTTCGATCACCTCGCAGGTGACGACGGCGCCCTTCTTGACGTCGCCGCCCCCTTCCTCTCCCGCGCCCACGGTGGCGAAGGGATCGCCGGCGAGCTGCTTCACGCCAAGCGAGATACGCTCCTTCTCGACGTCGACGTCGAGGACCTGGGCGTTGATGACGTCGCCCTTCTTATATTCCTCGATCACCTGCTCGCCGGGCCGGTTCCAGTCGAGATCGGAGAGATGGACCATGCCGTCCACATCGCCGTCGAGGCCGATGAAGAGACCGAATTCGGTCTTGTTCTTGACTTCGCCGGAGACGCTCGAACCGACGGGATGCTTCTCGGCGAAGGCTTCCCACGGATTCTGCATGCATTGCTTGAGGCCGAGCGAAATGCGGCGCTTGACCGGATCGACTTCGAGCACCTGAACGTCGACTTCCTGGCTCGTCGAAACGATCTTGCCGGGATGCACGTTCTTCTTCGTCCAGCTCATCTCGGAGACATGGACGAGGCCCTCGATGCCCGGCTCCAGCTCCACGAAGGCGCCGTAATCGGTGATGTTGGTCACGCGGCCATGGAACTTCGCGCCGATCGGATATTTCGCCTCGATGCCCTGCCACGGGTCTTCGAGGAGCTGCTTCATGCCGAGCGAAATGCGGTGCGTCTCGTGATTGATCTTGATGATCTTCACTTTGACGGTCTGGCCGATGGTCAGCACCTCGGACGGGTGATTGACGCGCCGCCAGGCGATGTCGGTGACATGCAGCAGGCCGTCGATGCCGCCGAGATCGACGAAGGCGCCGTAATCGGTGATATTCTTCACGACGCCGTCGATCACCTGACCTTCTTCGAGGTTGGCGACGATCTCGTGGCGCTGCTCGGCGCGGCTCTCCTCGAGCACGGTGCGGCGGGAAACGACGATATTGCCGCGACGGCGATCCATCTTCAGGATGTGGAAGGGCTGCGGCACATTCATCAGCGGGCCGACGTCGCGGATCGGACGGATGTCGACCTGCGAGCGCGGCAGGAAGGCGACGGCGCCGTCGAGATCGACGGTGAAGCCGCCCTTGACCTGATTGAAGATGACGCCGTCGACCTTCTCATTGGTCTCGAAGGCTTTTTCCAGCTTGACCCAGCTCTCTTCGCGCCGCGCCTTATCGCGCGAGATGACGGCTTCGCCAAGCGCGTTCTCGACGCGCTCCAGATAGACCTCGACCTCTTCGCCGACCTTGGGGGCGGGGTCGCGGCCGTAGCCGGTGAATTCCTTGATTGCGACGCGGCCTTCGGTCTTCAGGCCGATGTCGATGACGGCGACGTCCTTTTCAATGGCGACGACGCGGCCCTTGATGACGGAACCCTCGAAAGCCTCGTTATCGCCGTAGCTTTCGTCGAGCAGGGCGGCAAAATCTTCGCGCGTGGGAGCGCGCTCCGTGTTGGTATTGGCCATTTTTTCTCCTGGGAACCCCGCGAGGGGCGGCGCCGGCTTAGGGTTAGCGTTGCGGATCGGCCCTCGATGATCGGACGTCCCGCGCGCCATGGCGGCGCTAGAGAGGACGAAAAGTTCGTAACCGAACTGGCCGGCGCGGCCCGAAGATCGAAAACCAAGCGACATGCCTCGGCGGATCGCCCGTCGACGCGCCGCCTCTCTATCAGCGGCGCATCGCGCCTGCAAGCGCCATGACGGAGGTGAAAATTCGAAAGGCGCGCACAAAGCCTATGATATTGCAGCGCAATAACGTGATAATTCACTGTTGCTATGGAAATTATTCATATCTGAAAGCATTCCTTGGATGGAGAAATTCTTGCTAGCGGAATCGTGGCGGCGCGCCTAATCTCGCCAACTGTAGAGCTTCGGCGTTGCGACCCTCTGTCGCGCAATGCGGTCTGCGCTACGCTCAGGAGAGATGCGGAGATGAAGACGACAGTCGTTTCGGGCGCCGCGGCCGCTGCCGCCGTGGCGCTGGTTCTTTCGGGCGCGGCTCCAGCCGCCGCGAAAGACAAGGCTCCGCGCGCCGCGAAGCCACCGGCGGAGAAATCCGCCTGCGGCGGCAAGAACGGTTGCGGCGCGAAAACCAAGGTCCAGGAAGGTTCTGGCGCGGAGACGTCCTCGTCGGGCGACAAGAAGTCCGGCGACGCTAAGTAGCTGACGGCGTGCACGCCGCGTGAGCGGCGAGAGCGCCCACTTCCCGTCGCTTCGCACGGGATATTGAAGAGGAGAATGAGATGAAGTCGAATATTATTTCCGGATCGGCCCTCGCCGCCGCCGCCATCGCGCTCGCGCTCAACGGCGCGTCGATGGCGCCGGCGCATGCGCACGGCGCGAAGCAAACGCAGGCCAAGACCCATTGCGGCGGCAAGGGAAGCTGCCATCACAAGGCCAAGTGCCATCACAAAGCGAAGTGTCACCATTACAAGGGCGCCTGCCATCACAAGAGCCGCTGCCACAGCAAGTAATCGCTCAGGGCGCGGGGGAGGATTGCCACCATCCCTCGCGCAGTTTGTGCGGCGGAAGAGCGCACCATCGCTCACGCCACGAGTCTCCACGCCAAGCGTCTCTAAGAAGGAGAAAAATGGATGAAGTCGAAGATCGTTTCCGGTTCAGCTCTTGCCGCCGCCGCGGTTGCGCTCGCCCTCAGCGGCGGCGTGGTTGCGCCTGCTTACGCCAAGGGCCATGTCTGCGATATGTCGAAGGGCCAATGCGGCGGCAAGACGAAGTGCATGACCAAGCACGGCGTATGCAAGCATTACAAATCTCACTGTAGCCATCACAAGGGAAGCTGCCACCACAAGGCCGCCTGCCATCAGAAGAGCAAGTGCAAGACCAAATAATCATTATTGGCGCGGGAACGGTCGACCGACCGTCCCCGCGC
>CAZCJY010000081.1:7122-7856 GCA_964498975.1 uncultured Methylocystis sp. | reverse complement strand
TCCCCGCGCCGCGCCGATGCGGCTTAGGCTTGTGCGGCGGCGTGAGAGGAGAGAGCGCGATGGAAAAACCCGCGCCGCTTGGTTACGGCTTGGGGCTGCGTCCCGTCTATTACGACGAGATTTTGTCGACGCGCCCGCCGATCGACTGGTTCGAAATCATCTCCGAAAACTACATGCTCGCCGGTGGCCGGCCACTCGCTATGTTGGATCGTGTGCGCGCCGAATACCCGATCGTGATGCATGGCGTCTCCATGTCGCTCGCCTCGACCGATCCGCTCAACTTCGATTATCTGCGGCAATTGAAGGCGCTCGCTGAGCGCGTCGAGCCGGCCTGGATCTCTGATCACGTCGCCTGGACGGGCGTGCATGGCGTCACGCTGCACGATCTGCTTCCCATTCCTTATACGCGCGAGTCGCTTGCCCTTATCGTCGAGCGCATTCAGCGCGTTCAGGATTTCCTCAAGCGCCGACTCGTCGTCGAGAACGCCTCGACCTATGTTTCCTTCGTCGAGTCCGAAATGAGCGAGCATGAATTTGTTCGCGAGATGGCTGAGCGCGCCGACTGCCTGCTGCTGCTCGACGTCAACAATGTCTTCGTCTCGGGCTTCAATCACGGCTTCGATCAGAAGGCCTTCATCGACGCCGTTCCAGTCGAACGCGTGGTTCAATTCCATATGGCGGGACACACCGATAACGAGACGCATCGCGTCGATACGCATGACCAGCCGGTCTGT
>CAZCJY010000081.1:5307-7112 GCA_964498975.1 uncultured Methylocystis sp. | reverse complement strand
GGTCTGTGACGAGGTTTGGGCGCTTTACGAACATGCGCGCCGCCGGTTTGGCGACGTCTCCGCAATGATCGAGCGTGACGACAATTTCCCGCCGCTGTCCGAACTGCTCGATGAGCTTCAGCACATGCGCGACATCGACGCGCGCATTGCGGCGGAGCGCGCGCGCAGCGCGGCATGAAACTCGTCGATTTCCAGTCGCTGTTTCAGGCCCGCCTGCTTGCGGGAGCGGGCGAAGCCGACAAGCCGCTGCTTAAGAAACTGAGATCGTCGCCGCGCGGCGCAACGCCAGAGACGCTACTTGGCGTCTATCAGACCGGCTATCGCGCGCGGCTCGCCGATTTCCTTTCCGAGGATCATCCGGGCCTGCGCACGCTGGTTGGCGACGAGGCTTTCGAGGCGCTGATTGACGATTACATCGACGCGCGTCCGGCACGAAATCCCAACGCGCGCTGGTTTACGACCGGCCTGCCGGACTTCATGCGCGAGAGCCCGCGCTGGCGCGACGACGCGAGAGCCCTATCCATGGCGCTTTTTGAACGCGCGATGGTGGACGCTTTCGACTCCGCCGATGAGGCGCCTTTGAGCGTTCAGGCGCTGGCCGACTTTTCGCCGCAGGATTGGCCGAGCCTCATGTTCGTTTTTCAGCCCAGCGTAGCGCTGCTCGAACTCACCGCAGGCACGCTCGCTGCGTATTCTTCCGCGATGAGCGAGGAAGCAGCGGAAGGGGAGGAGTCCCCCCGCGAGGGCGTGGAATATGCCGCCGTCTGGCGCGTCAATGAAGAATCGGCCTATCGCGAGCTTGAAAACGACGAATATGTCGCGCTCAGCGAGGCGCGGGCCGGCCATGCTTTCGGCGACATCTGCCAGATGGCGGCTTTTCAGCAATCCGGCGAAATTGCGCCGGAGCGGCTCGCGCAATGCCTCGCGAGCTGGTTTGAGGACGGCATGATCGTCGCCGTCCGCGTCAAGGACGAGGATCAATCCTCGAATACGCCCTCCAGCGCGTAATGCGAGATCGTTTTGCGGTTGGCGATCAACTCGTCGGCCGTCGGCTCGCCCTTCATCGCCCGCGAAATCGCGAGCTTCGTCGCCTCATAATTGGTGCGGTAGAGATCTTTCTTGTCGAGTTTCTTCTGGTGCTTGGCGCAACGCGGATCGAGCCAGACCATGATGATCATGCAGAGTTCGTCGATCTGATTCTTGGGGATGATTCCCTCCGCCACGCAGTCGACGATCGCGTCGCCGGTCGCCGCCTGCACGACGCCGCCGAGGAGTTCGACGTAGTCTTCCGACTTCACCGTCATCTTGGTGGTCATCATGGTGGCGGGGCGCACCTGCTGATTGAGGTCGCGGATGACGAACATGCGCGGATGGCCGGCGACCTGTCCGGCCATGCTGGCGAAGGCATGCCCCACCGGACCTTTCACATTCCCGATCATTACTTCCGGCATGGCGTCGGTATATTGTCCGTCCGCCGCCAGAACCGTCGCTTCGCCCGTCGCCAGCCAAATATGCTCGGTCATTGTCGTCCCTCTTCGTTGAATGCGCGTTCGATAGCATCGGGGCGCTGTCACATGAAAGCAGCGATTCTAAACGCTCACTGACGCTTTTCGTCCGATGAGCGAAGACAGCGTCACGTCTTCACGTTCGAGCGCGTCGACGAGGCCGCTCTTGATGCGCGTTATGAGAGCGGGGCCTTCATAGACGAGCGCCGAATAAAGCTGCACCAGCGTCGCGCCGGCTTCTATTTTCGCAAGCGCGGCGTCGGCGCTGTCGACGCCGCCGACGCCAATCAACGGAAACTG
>CAZCJY010000081.1:2548-5297 GCA_964498975.1 uncultured Methylocystis sp. | reverse complement strand
GAATAAGGGCGCGCCGGAGAGGCCCCCGCTTTCTTTTGCAAAGGGCGAATGCAGCGATGGTGGTCGAGAGATTGTGGTGTTGGAAACGATCATGCCGTCGATTTTCCGCTCACGCGCGACCCGCACAATGTCGTCGAGCTGCGCGAGCGTCAGGTCCGGCGCGATTTTCAGCAGCACGGGACCGCGAATGCTCGCCGCGTCGCGCGCCTCGATGACGCGCGCGAGCAAATCCGACAGCGCCTCGGCCTCCTGCAGATCGCGCAGGCCGGGGGTGTTGGGCGAACTCACATTGATCGTGAAATAGCTCGCGACATCCGTGAAGGCGCGCACGCCCGCGACATAATCGGCGACGCGGTCGGCCGCGTCTTTGTTCGCGCCGACATTGACGCCGACAACGCCGCCACGCGGACGCTTCGACAAGAGCGCCAGCGCCGGCGCATGGCCGTCATTGTTGAAGCCATAGCGATTGATGACGGCGCGATCTTCTATCAGGCGGAAGGCGCGCGGGCGCGGGTTGCCGGGCTGGGCGTGCGGCGTCAGCGTGCCGACTTCGACGAAGCCGAAACCGAAGCCGAGCATCGCATCGGGAACTTCGGCGTTTTTATCGAAGCCTGCGGCAAGACCGATCGGATTTGGAAAATCGAGGCCGAAAGTGGAGACGGCGAGACGCGGATCGTCCGGCGCCGGCGCGCGCGGCGGCAGGAGTTTCAGCGCGGCGATGGTCGCCCGATGCGCGCTCTCGGCGTCAAGCAGACGCAACAGCGGCGTTGCGAGCGCGAATGCGTCGATCACGTGACGAGTCCCGAAAATTCATGCCGCCCATCCGCAGCCAACGGCAGCGGATCGACGCGCGTCACGGCGTCAAGCGGCAGCGCGCCGTAAAGATGCGGAAACAGCGCGCCGCCGCGGGAGACTTCCCACTTCAGCGCATCGCCGAGGCATGCGGCGTCCACTGCGACGAGGAGCAAGTCACGCTGACCTGCGAAATGTTTCGCCGCCGTCTCTTCCGCTTGCGCGGCGGTGGAGAAGTGAATGTAGCCATCGGCGAGATCGATCGCCGCGCCGTGAAAGACGCCCTCGGCCTGCGCTCTGCGCCATTCGGCCGTCGAAACGATCTTATAGACGAAGGCGCCGCTCACTCCGCCGCCCGCGCGCTCTCCTGCGCCGCGCTTGCGAGCGCCGCGCGATTGGGCAGGCGCGCGATCATGCCGATCAGCGCGCGGTCGGAAAGCGCGACCAGACGCTCGCCGCGATTGAGCCAGGCGACCGCGTCTTCAATTGTCTCGGCGTCGGCGATCTTCGCTTCGGCCAAGGCGCGGTCGGCGCTGATCTGGCCGCGCTGGCGCGGCCTGCGCGTCGGCAGCCAGTTTTCATGCAGCGCGCGAAATTCGGGATCGACATGGATCGCGATAAGGCCGTTGACCTCATCTTCGCCGGCGCGCGCCAGCGCCCGAGAGAGCGCCTTGCCGCGCTTGGCGATCGGCGGCGTTGTCGTTTCTTCGGGCGTAATCAGCACGCCGGCGCGGCGGAACATCAGGCCGAGCCAGCGCTGGCTTGTCGCCCAGGAGATGAAAATCGCAAGCACGAGGCCGGCGATCGTCGGCGACATCCAGGCGACGAGCGACGTCGAAATCATCAGGCCGGCGATCAGGCTGAGCAAGCCCAATCCCACATGCGACATATGCCGGCGCACGATGTCGATGAAGGGCACCGAGCCGTCGTCGCGCCGCTGCGGATCCCAGCCGGTGTCGAAGCCGAAAACGATATGCAATACATGGCCGGTCTGGATCAGCATCATGATCGGCGCGAGCAAGGCCGACAGCACGATTTCGAACAGCGTCGAGATCAGCAGCAGCACGACGCCGCCGGAGCCTTTGCGCGTCTCCGGCTCATAGAGCGCGACGAGCAGGCCGAAGAGCTTGGGCGCCAGCAGAATCCCCATGGTGAGCCCGAAGAGTTGGAGCGAGCGCTCCGCGTCGAACCGCGGGAAGGTCGGAAAAAGCACGAATTCGCCGGTGAAATACTCCGGGCGGAAATAGCTCGCCTGAAAGACGATCACGATGCCGATCAGCAATTGCATCAGCCACAAGGGCGAGGTCAGATAGCCGAAAATGCCAGTCAGGAAATGCTGGCGCGAGGCCCAGTGAAAGCCTTTGCCGAACAGCACGCGCGCATGCTGCAGATTGCCCTGGCACCAGCGCCGGTCGCGAATGGAGAGATCGATCAGCGAGGGCGGGCTTTCCTCATAGGAGCCGCCAAGCGTCGGCATCATATAGACGGAGTAGCCGGCGCGGCGAATGAGCGCCGCCTCGACGAAGTCATGGCTCAGTATATGGCCGCCCCACGGCGGGCGTCCGCGCAAATCCGGCAGGCCGCAATGGCGCGCGAAGGCTTCCGTGCGGATGATGGCGTTATGGCCCCAGTAATTGCCGTCGCGGCCCATCCACGCCGAGAGGCCCATGGCGATGACCGGGCCGTAAATGCGCGCGGCGAATTGCTGCACGCGCGCGAACAGCGTGTTGCGGTTGATGATGAGCGGCAGCGTCTGGATGATGCCGCTGTCGGGGTCCGCCTCCATCGCGGCGGCGAGTTGCACGATCGTCGGGCCGGTCATCAGGCTGTCGGCGTCGAGCACGACCATGTGCTTGTAGGCGCCGCCCCAGCGCGAAACGAATTCCTCGATGTTGCCGGCTTTGCGGCCCGTGTTCTTCTCGCGCCAGCATTTCCTGACTGGCATTTTCGGCTATCT
>CAZCJY010000081.1:0-2538 GCA_964498975.1 uncultured Methylocystis sp. | reverse complement strand
CGTTTCCGAGAGCGCCGACGGGAGCGGCGGCCGGCGACGACGGCGCAGCAACAATGCGAAGCCGACGACGCAACTCGCGAAGGAAAGCGCTATCCATGAGAAGTTGAGCACGAACAGCGCAAGCAGCGCCCATTTCAACGTCGTGACGCCGCCGACGTCGATGACCTTGTACATCTCATGGGCGCCATAGGCCGTCAGCGCCAAGCCGCCGCCGAAAGTCGCGAGGCGGGCGAGCCAGGGCGTGCGCCAGAGCCGCGGCGCTTCCGGCCGGCGTCGCTGCCGTTTGTCGAATTTGAACAGATCTTGCGCCGGCATCGAGAGCCGGCTTTCGATCGGCGTCGGCGGCGCCGCGGCGGGATCAGCCGGAGTCGCGCTCATCTCCCTGGCCGGCGGGGCGTCGTCTTCTGGCGCGAGGTTCAGGGCGTCCATCGATAAAGCCAAGTCTCGCTGATCGGTTGCTCGTCTGATTGAAGAACGAGCCGCAACTCGCAGAAATTCTCGCCGGCTGGGTCGACGTCGAACGTGACGCGGCACGATTTGGCCAGCGGATTGAGAAACGTGCGAATATTCGTCGCCGATCCGGGAGAAGTCGTCAACGCCGCTTTGAGCCGCGCCGTGCGTTGTGGGTCGGACAAGACCTCGCCCGAAAAAACGACAACAAAACGACGGAGCTTGCCCCCCGGCGCGCGGCCGGAGCGCGCATCGATCGCCGCCGCCAGGGGCGGCCGCACTGGAGGCTCCCAGCACCAAAACTGCCGATAGGCGAAAGTCGCCTCCTTGCCCGCGGCGAGCGGCGCCTTGGGCCGCCAATAGGCGACGATATTGGCGTTATTCTCCGATTCCGACGGAATCTCAACAAGCTGCAGCGCGCCTTCGCCCCACTCTCCGAGCGGTTCTATCCACAGCGAGGGGCGGCGCTCCCAATGCTGGTCGTCGTCCTGATAGACGTCGATGTCGCGTTGCCTCAAGAGCGCCCCGAAACCCTTGGGGTTGGAATCGACGAAAGAGGAGAATTGCAGGCTTTCGCGATTGGACACGGGCCGCCAGAGCCACTCGCCCTTGCCCGTTAGCATCTGTATCCCATTGATTTCCGCTACCATTGGCCGCAGGTCGTCGGCGCGGCGGCGGTCGAGCGGCGTATAGAGCGACGCCGCCGCGAAACCCGCGAGGCCGTAATGGTCGACGCCGGTGCGCGGAAAGAGCGTCAGCTCGGTGTCGACAAGCGTCGCTTCTCCGGGCCGCAGCGTAAAGCGATAGACCCCCGCGACGCTTGGGGAATCCAGGAGGGCGTGAATGACGAGCGCATGGTCGCCGAGCGCCGGCTTCTCGATCCAGAAGCTGCGAAAAGCGGGAAATTCTTCGCCGCGCGGATCGGCCGTGCGGATAGATAGCCCGCGCGCCGTGACGCCGAGATTCTGGCCCCGCGCCACGGCGCGGTAGAAGCTCGCGCCCTGAAAAATGGCGAGTTCCGCTTCCGGACCGCTGTTTTGAGCATAGAGCACGCGAAAACCGGAGAAGCCGAGATCCGGGAGCGCCTCGGTGATTTTCAGCCCGGCGTAGTCGAATCGGCTCTGGTCGTAAGCCAGTCGCGCGGCCGCGCCGTTTTCGACGAGATAGATGTCGACCGCGGCCGCAAAAATATGGCCGCGATGCAGCGGTTCGATGGAGAAGCCCTTCTTCTCCGTGCACCATATGGCGGCGCCGGGCTTGGTTTTGATGCCGACGAATTGGTCGTAGGAGAGATTGGCGAAGGGTTCGCGCAGCTCCGTGGACGGCGGCGCATAGGGCTTGGCGGCGAGCGCCCGCGCGAGTTCGACGACCATGTCGCGGGAAAAGGGATGCGGCTCGGCGGCGGGAGCCTGCGGCCCTTGAGAGCCGCCTTGGGCGAAGGATTGTGCGAAGGATCGGGCGGCGGGGGCGATCCCGGCTGCGATCGCGCCCAAGCCCGCTTTTAGAACATCTCTACGTTCAAACATGAGCTACCGAAGGAAGGCCGGTCCTGAGCCGATTTGCGCGAGGCCGCCAGTGGAACTTGAACATATATTGCGGCGCGGAGCGGGCGCGACGCCCCTCTATACAAGAAAGCTGAAGAGACAAAACGGTTTTCTTGCGGGTTTGCGCGGCCCGCGCGCGAAAGCCGCAGGCGCTTGCGCTCTGGCGCGCGAATCTGCCAGAACCGCGGCCTAAGCGGTGCCGCTTCGTCGGCTCCTTTCGCAACCGTCAAGCCTTGTGGGCGCCGATGCCGACATCCCGAAGCGCGCTTGCCATCGTCCTTGCCGCCGGCGAGGGCACGCGGATGAAATCCGACCGGCCGAAAGTGCTGCATGAGATCGCCGGCCGCTCCATGCTGGCGAATGTGCTGTCGAGCGCAGCGGCGGCGGGCGTCGGCCGCGTCGCCGTCGTCGTCGGGCCGGGGCGAGACGACGTGAGCGCCGAAGCGCGGCGCTGCGCTCCGCAGGCCGAGATATTCGTGCAGACCGAAAGGCTCGGCACAGCGCATGCCGTGCTCGCGGCGCGTCAGGCGATCGCCAAGGGTTG